>NZ_JBFRFE010000375.1:0-4269 GCF_052114665.1 Stenotrophomonas sp. 2YAF22
GTACGGCAGCATCTGCAGGGTGACCATGCCGGTACCGACATAGGTGGCCATGGTCACCGCCAGCATCGCCAGGTTGAAGTTCTGGATGACCGCGCGCTGCTCGTCCTTGCCGAAGCCACGCAGCGTGCTCCACAGCGTCGGTACCGGTCCGGCGAAGCCACCGATGCCACTGAGCACACCGCCGGCCATACCGGCCAGCGCGTCGCCGAACCGGCCGCCAACGGTGACCCGTGGCAACGAACGCGCCATCAGCATCACCGGGCACCACAGCGCAAGGAATCCTCCCAGCAGCGCCTTGAACCAGACCATGTCCAGCTGCGGCAGCACCAGCACGCCAAGCGGAATGCCCGCCAACCCACCGAGCACGAACGGCAGCAGCAGGCGCAGGTTGAAGCCACGGCGCACGGTGAACACCGCCAGCAACTGGCCGACCAGCGCGCCGAACACCGAAAGCGTCGCCGCAAGCCGGGGATCCAGCCCCCACGCCCAGAACGACATCGCGACCATGCCGAACGCGAAACCCGACAGGCCCTGCACGAACCCCGCGACGATCGCACCCAGGGCGACCAGCAGATACACAGACTCCATCCCCACTCCTTGCCGCTGCCGTGCGACTACCCTGCCGCACCCGACGCTGCAGCGTAATGCGCAGCCAGATGATCGACCAGCGCGCGCACCTTCGGCGCCAGCGCACGTGCATGGGGATACAGCGCGAAATAGCAGCGCGTGCCACCGTGCCAGCTGGGCAGCACGCGGATCAAGCGGCCGGCGCGTAGGTCTTCCTGCACCGTAAGCGCGGTGAACAGACTGATGCCCATGCCGGCCAGCACGGCCGCATACAGTGCCGGCGTGGCGTCCACGCGCAGTCGTTGGCCTGCTTCCACGCTGACGATGGCAGCGCGCGGCCCGTGCAGTTGCCACGGGGACATCGCCGCAACCGGGTTGAATGCCAACAGCGTGTGGTTCTGCAGATCGGCCACCTGTCGAGGCAGTCCATACCGGGCGAGGTAGGCCGGGGCCGCAACAAGGATGCGCGGGCATCGCGCCAGTTCACGGGCGACCAGTTGGCTGTCAGGCAAGGACGGCGCGATGCGCAGGGCGAGGTCGAAGCCACCGCCGACCACATCGACGAGCTGATCGTCGGCCGACAGTTCCAGCGCAACCTGCGGATAGCGCGCCAGGAAGCCAGGCAGCCAATGCGGCAACTCCTGGCTGGCGACCACCTGTGGCACGCTGACCCGCACGCGCCCGCTGGGCTGGGCCTGGCCGGCCCGCGCACGGTCATCGGCGGCCTCCAGCCGGTCAAGCAGCGCCACCGCCTCGCGGTAGTAGTCGCGCCCGGCCTCGGTCAGCGACAGCCGCCGGCTGTTGCGATCCAGCAGCCGCACCTGCAGGTGCTCTTCAAGTTGACGCAGCTGCCGCGACATCGCCGAATGGGTGGTACCCAGCCGCTCGGCGGCGGCAGTGAAACTGCCGGCGTCGACGATCGCGCGCAGGGCTCGCAGGGCGGCGAAATGGTCCATCGGCAGCGCGCTCCAGTCGGCGGGGCCCGCAGGCTGCGGACCCCGCCAGCTTATCAAGTGCCGTTGCCTGCCTTGCGCACCGGAAGGGCCAGAATCGCCGAGGTGGTCATCACATCGCCAAAGGCATCCTCGATCTGCGCCAGCGATGCCTCATGCAATGCGCGATGGCCGATGGTCCCGCCATTGGCCAGATCCAGATCACGGCTGGCAGAGGCATCGGAAGCCACGATCACCCGGTAGCCGCGCGGCGCCGCCGCAGCATCGCGTGCAGCACCGGCAACGCAGGCATGGGTCTGCAGCCCGGTGACGATGAGGGTGTCGATACCGGCATCCTTCAGCACCTTGTCCAGTGCCGCTGCCGAGGCACCGGCGAACACGCTGACGTTGTCCTTCGGCACCACGGTCTCGCCCTTGCGCGGTTGCATGTCACGGTGGAATGCCGCGTTGACACTGCCCTCTGCAAACAGCGGCGCGCCTGCCGGCAGTACGTGCTGCACATGGATCACGCGGATGCCGTTGGCATCAGCGAAGTCGATCACGCGACGCGTCTGCCTCAGGGCCGACACACCATCGGGAATGACCATGCGACCACCGGCGAAACCGGGCGCGGCGCTGGCGTCGAAGTACTCGTTCTGGAAGTCGATCACCAGCACGGCGGTCTTCGCTGCGTCGAGCGAGGTGACGGCCGGAGCGCCGGCCATATGCCGGATGGTGGGGTGGACCGGCTCGGCGGCGACAACCGGTGCAGTGGCAGCCATGCCGATCAGGCCGGCCAGGCCGAAAGCAGTGAGGTTCATGGTCAAGCTCCTGTGCGGTGGAAAGTGGGCACAGGATGAGGAGCATTGAATGCACGAACCAGCCATCGGCCGGCACACGATCTGTGCACGAATCGCACAGATCATTTCGTACCGTCGAGCTTGGGCGATGTTACGAGGTCAGCTTTGCCCCATTGAGCCGTACGATCATCGCGTACTCGCGCCCGAGCACGACTTCGGCGGTATTGCTACCGGTGCGCAGGGCATGCTTCAGGCTCGCCGGATACTTCACCGGCACGCCAGCCAGAGTGTGGACATGGCGGGGAGGCGCATTGGCACTCCTGATGACGAATTCCGCGCAGGCCCCTTCCAGCAGGAGAACCGGCGCCCCTGCCGGAAACTCGATCAACTGCAGTACGCGCTCCTCGGACCGCCGCATGCTGCGAACGGGTGCCCCCTCCCTGCGCAGGCGGCGCAGCGCGCGCTGCGAACGGGACCATGGCCAGTAGAAGACGAAGTAGATGGCCACGCCCAGAAGGTAAACGGCAGCAGCCACCAGGATCCACACAGCCGTCTCAGACATCCATAAAACCTGTCGGTGAAGAACGCGCAGCTCAAAACGCAGACGGGCCGTACAAGGACGGCCCGTCTGCAACTACCCGAAGCGCTGCGGGAATCTGCGTGCGACGATCCCCAGCAGGACAGCCGCCGCTTACAGGCGGCTGGCGATCGCCTTGGCGAAGCCCATCGTATTGCCGGTGCCGCCGAGGTCGCCGGTCAGCGAATCCTTGGCTTCCATCGTGGCGACGATGGCCTTGCGCAGGCGCTCGGCGTTTTCCGGCTGGCCGACGTGGTCGAGCATCTGTGCCGCTGCCAGCAGCAGGGCACACGGATTGGCCTTGCCCTGGCCGGCGATGTCCGGCGCGGTGCCGTGCACGGCTTCGAAGATCGCCGCGTCCTTGCCGATGTTGGCGCCCGGGGCCAGGCCCAGGCCACCGACCAGACCGGCGCACAGGTCGGAAATGATGTCACCGAACAGGTTGGTGGTGACGATCACATCGAACTGTTCCGGACGCATCACCAGCTGCATGCAGCAGTTGTCGACGATCATTTCCTGGAACTCGATGTCCGGGTACTGCGCGGCGACTTCGCGCGCCACGGCCAGGAACAGGCCCGAGGTCGACTTGATGATGTTGGCCTTGTGCACGGCGGTGACCTTCTTGCGGCCGACACTGCGGGCCAGCTCGAAGGCGTAACGCACGATGCGCTCGGAGCCCTTGCGGGTGATGCGGGTGCCGGAGAACGCGGTCTCGCCGTCGGCCGACACTTCCTGGCCTTCAGCCAGGTACGCACCTTCGGTGTTCTCACGAACGGTGATCAGGTCGACGTTTTCAAAGTGCGACTTGGTGTTCGGGAAGGTGTGGGCCGGACGCACGTTGGCGTACAGGTCGAAGTGACGACGCAGGCTGACGTTGATCGAGGTGAAGCCGCCACCGACGGGGGTGGTCAGCGGGCTCTTCAGCGCGACCTTGTTGCGCGCGATCGATTCCAGGGTCACCGCCGGCATCAGATCGCCGTGCTTCTCCAAGGCCACCAGGCCGGCGTCGGCGTCTTCGTACTCCAGGCCAGTGTTGAGCTGGTCGAGCACGAACAGGGTGGCGTCCATGATTTCCGGGCCAATGCCGTCGCCGCGGATGACCGTAATTTTCTGCGTCATTGATCGATGTTCCGAACAGGGGGAAAAACGCCGTCCGGACGTGCCCGGAAACRCCGGCGCAAAGGAAGTTTCACCCGCAATTATGCCTGAGCCGGGGCCGAGGCCCCAAATAGACCATGGTCCCAGTCCCCGGCTCAGGCAGAATTGCCCGCGCGCCCTTGAACAACAAGGGGGCTCCTGGGCTGCTGGATCGCGGGGAAGGCCCGGCGCATGCGCGGTAGTGCCGGCCGCTGGCCGGCAACCTCTGCCGATTTGGGTCCACCGGGTGCCGGCC
>NZ_JBFRFE010000376.1:0-4261 GCF_052114665.1 Stenotrophomonas sp. 2YAF22
AGGCATGGACCTCTCATTCATCTTGTATCTGCTAGCGGTCATTTTTGTCCTCATCGGCATCGCCGGCATCGTCCTGCCGGCCCTGCCGGGCATCCCACTGGTCTTCATCGGGCTGGTGCTGGCGGCCTGGGCAGACGGGTTCGTCCATGTCGGCTGGCCCACTCTGCTGATCCTCGGCGTGCTGACCGCGCTGTCGCTGCTGGTCGACGTGCTGGCGACCGTAGTTGGCGCCAAGCGCGTGGGCGCCAGCCGCAAAGCGCTCTGGGGCACCTTCATCGGCAGCATCGTCGGCCTGTTCTTCATGCCGATCGGATTGTTCGCAGGGCCGTTGCTGGGCGCGCTGCTGGGCGAGTACTGGCATACCCGCGAGCTCGGCCGCTCGACCAAGGTCGGGCTGGCCACCTGGCTTGGCATCCTGCTGGGCCTGGCGCTGAAGCTGGCGCTGGTGATCGCGATGCTGGGCCTGTTCGCCTTCGCCTGGTTCCTGTGAAGCATGCGGCCTTCACGCAGCGCGCACGCACACGCCGGGCATAAACCCGTGGGGCTGGCCGTTACCGGATGCAGCCGCCACACTGTCCCTCTTTCCGCATTCATTCCGAAGGGCCTGCTGCAATGACCCTCTCTCCGTTGTTTCCCCGCCTTGCACCGCTGGCGTTGGCCCTGGCCAGCGCGCCTGTGGCTGCCCAGGAATTCGCGCCCAGCGCCGAAGCCTCGCCGGCCGCCTGCGCGGCCATCACGACCGATGCTGCCCGTCTGGCCTGCTACGACCGCCAGTTCGGGCGCACGCCTCAGGCCACCGCCGAAGCTGATGCGGCCGCCGAAGCCGCCGCACAGGCACGTCGCGAGCAGCGCGACACCACGCGGGTGAGCCAGGGCGAGGAGAAGCTGCGCGAGCGTGTCAGCGATCTGTTCCGGTCCGAAGCGCCGGACAGCGCACTTGCCAATGCCGGCCGCGGTTCGCTGCTGGACAGCCGCTGGGAACTGGCCGAGGACTCCAAGCTGGGCCCGTTCCAGCTGCGCGCGTACAAGCCTGTCTACCTGCTGCCAGCATTCTGGACCAGCGACCGCAACACCATGCCGCACTCGCCGAACCCGGCCAACAGCGTGACCACCCCGCAGGTGCTGGACAGCGCCGAGCTGAAGTTCCAGATCAGCTTCAAGACCAAGATCGCCGAGAACCTGTTCGGCGACAACGGCGACATCTGGGCTGGCTACACCCAGAGTTCGCGCTGGCAGGCCTACAACGGCGAGGACTCGCGCCCGTTCCGCGAGACCAACTACGAGCCGGAAGTGATGATGGTGTTCCGCAACGGCTACTCGATCGGTGGCTGGCGTGGGCGGATGACCGGCATCAGCCTCAACCACCAGTCCAACGGCCGTGCCGATCCGCTGTCGCGCAGCTGGAACCGGGTGATCCTCAACGTCGGCCTCGACCGCGAGAACTGGGCACTGGTGCTGCGCCCCTGGTACCGCATTCCCGAGACCCGCAGCGACGACAACAACCCGGACATCGAGGACTACATGGGCCGCGGCGACGCGACCCTGACCTGGAACCACAAGGGTCACGAGGTCTCGTTGATGGCGCGCCACTCGTTGCGCACCGGTGACCGCTCGCACGGTGCGCTGCAGCTGGACTACGGCTTCCCGATCAGCAACCTGCTGCGCGGCCATGTGCAGATCTTCGACGGCTATGGCGAGAGCCTGATCGATTACAACCACAAGGCGACCTACGTCGGCGTGGGCGTGTCCCTGCTGGAGTGGTTCTGATGGATGTGACGATCTGGCACAACCCCGCGTGCAGCAACTCGCGCGGGGCGCTCCAGCTGATCCGCGACGCCGGCTTCGAACCGGTGGTGATCGACTATCTCGGCAGCCCGCCCGACGTGGCCACGCTGCGCCAGGTACTGGCCGAATCCGGCCTGGCCGCGACCGGACTGGTGCGCAGCAAGGAACCCGAGTTTGCCGCCCTGGGCCTGCAGGGAAGCGATGACGACGCCCTGCTGGCCGCGATGGCCACCCACCCACGGCTGATCAACCGCCCGGTGGTACGCACCGCGAAGGGTACCCGCCTGTGCCGGCCCCCGGAAACGGTGCTGGAGATCCTGTAACCCGCCCCGCTTTGGTAGAGCCGAGCATGGCTCGGCTCTACAGAACGGGTTACCGCCAGTCGGTGATGCCTTCGCGGCGATAGACCTCGGCGAACGCCGGGCGCGCCTTCAGGCGATCCGCATACGCCTTCAGCACCGGCCAGTGGTCGCTGGGCGTGGGCATGTTGCGTGACCAGCGCATCAACATCACCAGCATGAAATCGACCACGCCCGGCGCATCGCCGAGCAGGTAGGGACCGCCGTCCTGCAGGTGTGTGGCAACGTGCTGCCAGGCCGCCTCCAGCTGCTGCCGTGCCATCGTACGCACGGCCTCGATGCACTCGCCACCCGCTGCTTCATGCGGATAGAACCAGGCGCGGTAGGCCGGCTGCACGGTGTTGGCGCACCAGAACATCCAGCGATAGGCCTCGCCGCGTTCCGGCGTGCCGACGGCAGGCAACAACCCTGCCTGCGGATGACGGTCTGCCAGATACAGCGCGATCGCGGCCGCCTCGGTCAGTACCTGGCCGTCGATCAACAGGGTCGGCACCCTGCCCGCCGGATTGAGCGCCAGGTAGCCAGCTGATTTGTGCTCGCGCGTTTCGAAATCGAGCAGCATCAGTTCGTGCTCGATGCCGAGCTCGATCAGCAGCCAATGCACCACCAGCGAGGCGGTGCTGGTGGAACCATACAAGGTGGTGCGCATAGGACCTGTCCTGGGCGGGGAACCGCTGATTATGCGCGCTGTCACCGGCGTGGTCAGCCGCAGGTGCTCATGCAGGTATCACGACGCTCGCCGCAGCCCATCATCGGCGCCCGCAGCGCACAGTCGTGCGCCTTCAACTCGCAGGAACGACGCAGTTCAGGATGCTCGATGTCCTTGCAGCGTTTGTCCGGCGTCGGTGCCACCTGTTGCTCGCAACTGGACTGGCGGCTGCCGATTCCCTGGTCTTCGGCCATGCAGCTGCGATAGCTGGCCTGGCACTGCATCTGGCACTGGGCACCGGCGCTGAAGCCGCCGCCACCGCCATACGACGAAGACGATGTACTGCAGCCGGCCAGAAACAGCAGGGTGACAAAGGAAAGGCTACGCAACAGGTTCACAGGACGCTCCTTGTTCAATAGACCGGAAGACTGCCAGGCAAGGGCGACTGCGGCGAAAAAAATGCGTATTCCTTGACGCACAAACAGCTTCCCTTGCCTGGCAACGCGCACACCCTAGCAAAGCCGCGCGGTTGCAATCGTTAAACGAAGAACGGCGCCACCCGGGCGCCGTTCTGCAATCGGACAGGCGTGGTCGACGCCGCGCCGATCACTCCACCACGACAGGAATCTTGCCGATGCGGGCCTGCCACTCGCGCGGGCCGGTCTTGTGCACCGACTCGCCCGTGGAATCGACGGCCACGGTCACCGGCATGTCTTCCACGGTGAACTCGTAGATCGCTTCCATGCCCAGGTCCGCAAAGCCGACGACCTTGGCAGCCTTGATTGCCTTCGACACCAGATAAGCCGACCCACCGACGGCCATCAGGTAGGCCGACTTGTGCTTCTTGATGGCCTCGATCGCGGCCGGACCGCGCTCGGCCTTGCCGACCATGCCCAGCAGGCCGGTCTGTGCCAGCACCTGCTCGGTGAACTTGTCCATGCGGGTGGCGGTGGTCGGACCGGCCGGGCCTACCACTTCGTCGCGCACCGGATCGACCGGGCCGACGTAGTAGATGAAGCGCCCCTTCAGATCGACCGGCAGTTCCTCGCCCTTGTTGAGCATGTCGACCATGCGCTTGTGCGCGGCATCGCGGCCGGTCAGCAGCTTGCCGTTGAGCAGCAGGGTCTGGCCCGGCTTCCAGCTGGCCACGTCTTCCGGGGTGATCGTGTCCAGGTCCACGCGGGTGCCCTTGGACGCGTCGTAGGTCAGCTTCGGCCAGTCTTCCAGCGACGGCGGGTCCAGCATCACCGGGCCGCTGCCATCCAGGGTGAAGTGCGCATGGCGGGTGGCGGCGCAGTTCGGGATCATCGCCACCGGCAGGTTGGCCGCGTGGGTCGGGTAGTCGTTGATCTTGATGTCGAGCACGGTGGTCAGGCCACCCAGGCCCTGCGCACCGATACCCAGTGCGTTGACCTTCTCGTACAGCTCCAGACGCAGTTCCTCGATGCGGTTGGACGCACCACGGGCC
>NZ_JBFRFE010000377.1:0-4254 GCF_052114665.1 Stenotrophomonas sp. 2YAF22
GCCGTTGGCCGGCAACGTCCGCTATCCGGGGCGTCTACACCCGCCGTGCGATCACCGTGGCGAACACCGCCAGGCCCAGGGTGATGGCCAGGCACAGGATGTAACCGGTATGCGGGGCGCTTTCCACGAACAGTGCGAACAGCGCGCCGGATACCGCCAGTGCGGTGGTCACCGACAATGCTTCGCTCAACTGCAGGGCCGAGGTGTTCGCACCCTGTTCGTGTGGTGGTGACAGTGACAGCGTCAGCACCGACAGGCTGGCGTAGATCATGCCCATGCCGAAGCCGGTCAGTGTCCAGCCGACCAGGGCGACCGTCAGTGGCACCGCAGTGAACAGCACCGCCAGCGTCGCGCCGATGCCCACGGTCATCAGCGGTGTGCCCACGCGCAGCAGTTGCTGCCGCGACCAGCCGCGCTGCTGGTGACCCTGCAGCCACGAGCCGGTGAACCAGCCCAGCGCGCCCAGGCTCAGCACTGCACCGGCCCAGCTGGGTGACAGCCCACGCTCGCGCTGCAGCAGCAGGGGCAGGTAGGCCTCGCAGGCGARGAACGCGGCAGCGGCCACACCACGCAATGCGATCACACTGGGCAGGCCACGGCGCAGGCGCAGGGTGCCGGCGGGCAACAGGCGATGCACGCAGAACAGCAGCGCCAGCATCGCCACGCTGATGCACAGCAGTGCAGGTACGCCCTGTTGTTGCCCGCCCAGATACAGAAGCAGGGCAGCCAGGGAGGCGCCGCTGGCCCAACGCACGATGTTGCTGCGGCCATCATCGGCAACATCCGTGGCTGCAGCCTGCATGCGCGCCAGCGCCGGTCGCAGCAGCAGGCCGGCCGGTATCGCCAGCAGCGGCACCGCCAGGAACACCCAGCGCCAGCCAAGATGCTGCACGATCACACCGCTCAGCGCGGGGCCGATCATCGACGGCACCACCCAACCGGCAGAGAACGCGGCGAAGACCTTCGGCCGCAGATGCTCGGGATAGGTCCGGCCGACCATCACATACAGCGACACCGAAATGGCGCCTGCGCCCAGGCCCTGCAGCAGGCGTCCGGCCACCAGCATGCCCATGCGCAGGGCGAAGCCCGCCAGCAGCAGGCCGAGCACGAAGCAGGCCAGGCCCCACCATAGCGGGCGTGCGGGGCCGTGGCGGTCGGCCCAGCGGCCGGCCAGGGTCATGCCGATCACGCTGGTGGCCAAGGTGCCGCCGAAGGCCAACGCATACAAGCGCAGGCCGTCCAGGGCCTCGGCCACGGTCGGCATTGCTGCGGCCACCGCCAGTGCCTCGAAGGCATGCAGGGAGACCAGGGCGACCATGCCCAGGGTGGTGGCGCGGTAGCGCGCGGACAGGATGGAGGAGTCGACCGGATCGGCCGTGGCAGCGGGGGAGGGCATCGGGTTCCTGCGGGGGCGGACGGGCCGCGCTTGTCATCTGGCGGCGATGGTAGCAGCATGCCACCTCAACCAAAGTTGAGGTCAATCGATGCTGGCACAGGACATGAGCGTCGGCGATGTCGCCCGCCGCAGCGGCGTGGCGGTCTCTGCGCTGCATTTCTACGAGCGCAAGGGGTTGATCAGCAGCCTGCGCACGTCGGGCAACCAGCGCCGCTACGCCCGCGACGTGCTGCGCCGGCTGGCGGTGATCCGCGTGGCGCAACGGGTAGGTATGCCGCTGGAAGCGGTGGCGCGTGCGTTCGAGAGCCTGCCGCAGGGGCGGGCGCCGACCAAGGCCGACTGGGCCAAGCTGTCGGCACGCTGGCAGGTGGAGCTGGAGGAACGCATCCACATGTTGCAGCTGCTGCGCGACGAGCTGACCGGCTGCATCGGCTGCGGTTGCCTGTCACTGAAGCGCTGCCGCCTGGCCAACCCGGATGACGTGCTCGGTGAGCGCGGCGACGGCCCGATGCGCTGGGGCTGACCGTGCTGGTGGGTGCCGACCTTGGTCGGCACGCTCGTTACCAGACGGTGATGGTTTCGCCGCTCTGGATGCCTTCCACCGCGCGCTGGAAGGCCAGCGCCGCGCGTTGTGCGGTTACCGCTTCAAAGCCGGGGAAGTAGGGGCCGTAGGCTTCCATCGATTCCACCAGCACGTTCGGGCTGACCACGTTGATGCGCAGCCCGCGCGGCAGCAGTTCCAGCGCCGCCGCCCGCACGAAACCTTCCAGTGCATGGTTGACGGCGGTGGCATTGGCGCCATCGCGGATCGGCTGCGCGCTGACGATGCCGCTGGTCAGGGTGATCGAGCCGCCAGCGTTGAGATGGTGCTGCGCGGCCAGTGCAAGGCGTACCTGGCCGAGCAGCTTGTCCTGCAGGCCGACGTTGAACTGTTCGGGTGTCATCTGCTGCAACGGGCCGAAATGCAGCTTGCCGGTGGTGGAGATCACCGCATCGACCGGGCCGGTCTGCGCGAACAGCTCGCGCACGCTGGCGTCGTCGGTGAGGTCCACGCGCAGGCTGCCGCTGCGGCGGCCTGCAGCGAGGATGTCGTGCTGTTGGCCCAGGTGGCGGGCGACCGCCTGGCCGAGGGTGCCGCTGGCGCCGACGAGAAGGATCTTCATGACAGTTCCTTGCGAGAGGGGATGGACGCAGTCTGCGCTGTCACCGGCTGGTTTGGTAAGCGGCGTATGATTCGCATATTCCTAACCATGGGTTTGCAATGGATACCTTGCGCTGCATGCAGGCCTTCGTCGCCGTGGCCGAGCACGGTAGTTTTTCCGCTGCCGCCAGCCACCTGCAGGTCTCGGCGGTGATGGTCGGCAAGTACATCCAGCAGCTGGAAGCGCACTTGGGCACCGCGCTGCTGCAGCGGAACACCCGTCGCCAACGCCTGACCGAAGCCGGCACTGCCTATCTGGCCGGTTGCCGGCAGGTGCTGGAACAGGTGCAGCAGGCCGAGGCGGACGTGGCCGGGCTGCAGGTGCAGCCACGCGGGCTGTTGCGGGTCAGTGCGCCGACCACCTGGGGCAGCTGCGTGCTGGCTCCCGTGTTGAGCGATCTGCTGCGGGCACAGCCGCTGCTGAACCTCGAGCTGGACCTGAGCAATCGCCGCATCGACCTGATCGAGGATGGCTTCGATGCAGCCATCCGCGTCGGTCCGCTGCCGTCGCAGGAACTGGTGGCGCGGCCGCTGCCGCCGTATGCGATGAGTCTGTGTGCATCACCGTCGTACCTGCGCCGCCGTGGTACGCCGCGCACGCCCGCCGATCTTGAAGGACATGATTGCCTGAGCCACCTGGCCTGGCGCGGCGGTCACGGTTGGCAGCTGGCCAATGGCGAACAGGTCGATTGGGAAGCGCGGTTGACCAGCAATGACGGCTACGCGCTCCGCGAAGCAGCCGTGGCGGGCGCGGGCCTGGTGCTGCAGCCGACCGCGCTGCTTGCCGGCGAAATCGCAGCGGGACGATTGAAGCCACTGCTGCGCGACTATCTGCCCGAGCCACGGCCGATGCACCTGATCTACCTGCCCGACCGTCGCCCCCGACCGCGGCTGCAGTGTTTCGTTGATTTCGTCATCGCCAGGCTGGGCACGTAGATCCACGCATGCGTGGATGGCGGTGGGTGCCGACCGTTGGGCGGCACACCTGTTTCAATCATTGGCCGCAGACAGTTCCTGCCCACGCACCTGCGCGGCACGCAGTGCCTTTTCCACCAATGCTTCAAACCCGCCGGCCTGGAAGCTCTCGATCGCCGCCTGGGTGGTGCCGTTGGGGGAGGTCACCCGGCGCCGCAGTTCGGCTGGGCTTTCACCGGCTTCGTCCAGCATGCGCGAGGCACCCAGCAGTGTCTGCACCACCAGCGTGCGCGCCGCTTCTGCAGGCAGGCCTTGTGCGATGCCGGCCGCTTCCATTGCTTCGGCCAGCAGGAACACATAGGCCGGGCCACTGCCGGATACGGCGGTGACCGAATCCATCTGCGCTTCGTCATCGATCCACACCGTGCGTCCCGCGCTGGCCAGCACGCGTTCGGCCTGTGCATGCTGCTGCGCATCCACCGCTGGCGTGGCATACAGGCCGGTGACCCCGGCACCGAGCAGGGCCGGGGTGTTGGGCATCGCGCGCACCACCGGCAGCGTGCCACCCAACCAGCGCTGCAGCTGCGGGCTGGTGATGCCGGCGGCGATCGAGATCACCAACGGCTCCTGTGCCTGCGCCAACACCTGCAGTGACTGGCAGACCTCGCGCAGCACCTGCGGTTTCACCGCCAGCAGCCACGTGCTGCCCTGCGCCGCCGCTGCGGCCGCGTTGTCGTGGGTC
>NZ_JBFRFE010000378.1:0-4252 GCF_052114665.1 Stenotrophomonas sp. 2YAF22
CTTCGGCATCGGCCTTGCGCACTTCCTGGCGCTCCTCGCGCAGGACGCGGGTCTGCTGCCACTCGGTGGCCTGTTCCTTCTTGCGCTCCAGCAACGGCGCCAGCGACATCACGCCGCGACCGATCTTCTCCATCACTACGAACCAGGACAGGCCCGTGGCCAGAGTGATCGAGGCCAGCAGCAACACCAGCACGAACAGGTTCGCCCCCAGCGCACCAAAGCCCACGCTGAGCGAATTGCCAACCAGCTTGCCGAGGATGCCGCCGGCACTGGAAACATCGCCACTGAACAGGCGCACGTGCAGGAAGCCGGTGCCGGCGATCAGGAAGCCGACCAGGCCGACCAGCCGCAACGCGGGGTCCAGATCGTTCTCGCCCTTGCTCTCGCGCTTGAGGCCGAACATCGCAATCCAGGCCAGCGCACCCAGCACCACCGGCAGCAGGAAGGCGATATAGCCGAACAGCTGCAGCAGCACGTCGGCGATCCACGCGCCCGCGCGGCCGCCCATGTTGTGTACCGGTGCGACAACGCTGCCGGTGTGTGACCAGCCCGGATCCGTCGCTGAATAGGTGAAAAGGCTGGCAGCCAGATACAGCAGCGCTGGCGCGATGGCGATCAGACCCAGGTCGCGCCACAGGCGCTGACGGCGTGGATTGTCGGTCGTGGCCGCTGCCGCCGAGCGACGCGATGCCTTTTTGTCGTCGGACTTGGAGCGTTCGGGGACCTGCTTCGCCACCTTAGACCATACCTTTGGAATGCGCTGTTAGTGTTTGATAATAAACGAGACGGCGTCAGTTTTCAGTTATCCGTTGCCGCACGGGCAGGGACAATGCCTGAAACCGCCCATGGATGACGGCGTTCTGTTCATCGGCTTGAATCGCCCTGCCCCAGCCGCCACTCTATGACCAGCCAAGGATGCTGTGCAAACATCGCCGCGCCTTGTCCCATCTACCTTTTCGCGAGTCTACATGAGCACCAGCCTGCCCTCCCGCCACCAGCGTCTTGTCATCCTCGGTTCCGGCCCGGCCGGCTGGACCGCTGCCGTCTACGCTGCCCGCGCCAACCTGAAGCCGGTCGTCATCACCGGCCTGCAGCAGGGTGGCCAGCTGATGACCACCACCGAAGTGGACAACTGGCCGGGTGACGCCCATGGCCTGATGGGCCCGGACCTGATGACGCGCATGCAGGCCCACGCAGAGCGCTTCGAGACCGAGGTCATCTTCGACCACATCCATACCGCGGACCTGTCGCAGCGCCCGTTCAAGCTGATCGGCGACAGCCACGAGTACACCTGTGATGCCCTGATCATCTCCACCGGCGCGACCGCCAAGTATCTGGGCATCCCGACCGAAGAGGAGTTCAAGGGCCGCGGTGTGTCCGCCTGCGCCACCTGCGACGGCTTCTTCTACCGTGATCAGGACGTGGTCGTGGTCGGCGGCGGCAACACCGCCGTGGAAGAAGCGCTGTACCTGTCCAACATCGCCCGCAAGGTCTATCTGGTCCACCGCCGCGACACCCTGAAGGCGGAAAAGATCATGCAGGACAAGCTGTTCGCCAAGGTTGAAGCCGGCAAGATCGAAACCGTCTGGCACCACCAGGTGGAGGAAGTACTGGGCAACGAGGCCGGCGTGACCGGCGTGCGCGTGAAGTCGACCCTGGACGGCAGCACCCGCGACATCGATGCCCACGGCTTCTTCGTGGCCATCGGCCACCACCCGAACACCCAGCTGTTCGACGGCCAGCTGACCATGAACAACGGCTACCTGGAAATCCGTTCGGGCCTGGGCGGCAACGCCACCCAGACCTCGGTGGAAGGCGTGTTCGCCGCCGGCGACGTGGCCGACCAGCACTATCGCCAGGCGATCACCTCGGCCGGCTTCGGCTGCATGGCCGCACTGGATGCAGAGCGTTACCTGGATGCACAGGGCAAAGCCAGCTGAGGCTGGCTTCCATAGCGCCGAGGCATGATTGACCGGGAAGGCCGACGCGAAAGCGCCGGCCTTTTCCTTTCAGCAGTGCCAGGCGTTGCCTGGCAAGAATGGCCCTGGCCGCAACAAGCTGGACCGGTTACGCACACCCAGCCCGCATCCCACCTGCCCTATCCTTTCCCCCATGCCCAGCGCCCGCTTCCTCGACTCCCTGCAGTCCGTTCCCGCCACCGACTGGGATGCCCTGCACGACGGCGGCAACCCATTCGTCAGCCACGCTTTCCTGTCCGGCCTGGAAACCTACGGTTGCCTGCGCGAGGACTGGGGTTGGCAGCCGCAGCATCTCACCCTGTGGGACGGCGATGCCTTGCTCGGTGCCATTCCCGGCTACCTGAAGACCAACTCGCATGGCGAGTTCGTGTTCGACCACGCCTGGGCCAATGCCTATGCGCGCCATGGCCGCGACTACTACCCGAAGTGGCTCGGTGCGGTGCCGTACTCGCCGGTGAGCGGCCCGCGACTGCTGGCCCGTGATGCGTCGCAGCGCACTGCCCTGCTGACGGCACTGCGCGAACAGATGCCCGCACTCGCCGTGTCGTCAGCGCACATCAATTTCCACACGGCAGCTGACGAAACAGCCTTTGGCGACGACTGGCTGTTGCGCGAGGACATCCAGTTCCAGTGGCAGAACCCAGGTGACTGGAGCACGTTCGAGCAGTTCCTGGGCGCGATGAACCACAAGCACCGCAAGAACATCCGCCAGGAGAGGTCCAAGGTGAACCGGCAAGGCATCACTTTCCGGGTGGTGCATGGCGACGAAGCCACCCGCGCCGATCTGCAGGCCATGTACCGCTTCTACCTGCAGACGTTCCTGGAATACGGCAACGCGCCGGCGCTGACCGAGGCGTTCCTGCGCCATCTGGCAATTTCACTCGGGCGCGGGCTGGTGCTGTTCCTGGCCGAACAGGACGGTGAGCCGATCGCCGGCGCGCTGTGCCTGCGCGGCGGCGACACGTTGTACGGCCGCTATTGGGGCGGCGCCACCCTGCCCGGCCTGCACTTCGAGGCCTGCTACTACCAGGGCATCGAGTACTGCCTGCGCGAGGGCGTAGCCCGCTTCGAGCCGGGTGCGCAGGGCGAGCACAAGCTGGCACGTGGCTTCCTGCCCACCATCGTGCGCAGCCGGCACTGGGTGGCCGATGCGGACTTCGCCGATGCGCTGCGCGACTGGTGCCGGCAGGAGCGGCGGGATGTGCGGCGCTACCAGCAGGAGCTGCAGGGGCATGGGCCTTTCCGCATAGAGACCCCAGACGACAATACCCGCTCGTAACTCAGAGTTGCCGCGCGCTTAGATGATTTTAATGTGGGGCCAGATGGCGCCATCGATGTCGATGAACTCCACACCCTTGAGTCTCTGACCCGCAGCCTGCCGGAACTGCTCAGAGCAAATCAATGTATGACTGCTCCCCGACATGCCCTTGAATCGAAAAATGGGCTCGACAAACCCCTCTCTGACTACAAGCGTCTTCACCCGATGGATGTTGCCGTACGTCCTGTCACGAACTAAAAGTGACTCAGGTGCCGCAACGTCAAGAACGTCAAGCTCCTTGAAGATCACAGCGCTGTAGCTGAACTGCACCAAGTCGACACCGCGCCTCGACCGCACTGTAAGAGGTGACTGATCGACGAATCCTGCGCCTGCGTTGCGACTGATCTCCATAAACCGATCACTCGCAAAGTACGCACCTTGACCGGCGCTACAGATGTCAAACCTCCACCGAGGATCCCAGTTCACCGCGATCATTTCAGGTTGAAAGACCGGGGCATACTCCCCCTCTCTTCTCCCATGCCATAAGGGCCGTTTGCAGCGCTCATTGTCGGCATAGTAGTGATCGCAGAGGTGCGGGTGCCCCTTGTCAACGATGAAGGCTTCCACAAGCCCGGGACAGCCCGGCTCCTTGAGCCGGGACATCACAAAGAATTTCATCAAACAATCCGGGGGTTGGATGTGATCCCAGCCTGACGAACTCATCTCAGCTCTTCAATAGGATTTCTTGCATATCTTTCAGCGACAAAGATGACCAAACCAGAACAGCGCGACCTGTAGCTGAGGCCGATTTTCCAGCGTACCTGCGGCTTCCTGCCCACGCTCGTGCGCAGCCGACACTGGGCGGTCTATGTAGATTCCACTCGTAGCATCGAGCCTGCTCGACTCAATCAGCTGTACTGGCTGTAGTGCCCACTGATCCGGCAATGGTCACACCAGAACGTATAGAGCATTCCTCCATTCATCCACTGCATCAGAGAGCCATCATCCAAAGGAA
>NZ_JBFRFE010000379.1:0-4237 GCF_052114665.1 Stenotrophomonas sp. 2YAF22
GCTAGTGCTTCGTCAGCATGCCGATGTCATGCATCCAGCGTTCGGCCAGGCTGGGCCATGCCGACACCGGCGCATCTTTCAGGCGCAGGCCGAAGGCGTGGCCGCCGTGCGCGAACAGATGCATTTCAACCGGCACGCCGGCATCGATCAGTGCGCGGTGGTAGACCAATGCGTGACGGACATCGTCCGTCGGGTCATCGGCGGCCTGCACGATGAACGTCGGCGGCGCCTTTGCGTCGACCACGATGTCTTTTTCCAGCGAATCATCCTTGCGTACCCAGAGATGCCCTGGATATAGCAGCATCGCGAAATCCGGCCGGCTGGACTGCACATCGGCCGCATCCAGCGGTGCATAGCTGCGCTGCGCATACGTGCTCAACCCCGCCACCACATGGCCGCCGGCCGAGAAGCCGATCACGCCCAACCGTTGTGGATCGATCTTCCAGCGCGCGGCCTGCGCACGCAGCAGGCCCATTGCCCGCTGCGCATCCTGCAAGGCCATCGGCACGGCCGGAATATCGCGGCAGTTGCACTCCCGATCCCAGTTCGGTCCCGAGGCCGGTACGCGATACTTCAGCAGTGCGCAGGTGACGCCCTGCGCGGTCAGCCAATCGCAGATCTCGCTGCCTTCCAGGTCCATCGCCAGCACGTTGTAGCCCCCACCCGGTATCACCATCACTGCCGTGCCGTTGGGCGAGCCTTTCGCCGGGAACACGGTGAGCGTGGGCACGGCCACGTTCTGCAGCATCATCCAGCGCTCGCCACTGGCCTTGGACACGGTTTCGCTGACCTGCTCGGGGCCTTTCAGCTTCGGCGGTGTCATCACCTGCCCATCGGGCCAGAGAGGGAATTCGGTGGTACCGGCCGGCGGGTGCCAGGTGGCAGGCGCGACTGCAGATGCGGTAGATGGCAGCAGGACCATCAGCAGGAGAAATGCAAAGCAAGCGCGCATCGTCAACATCCACGTGATGGACCTGCAGTGTAGAGTCGAGTCGAGTCCGCTCGAAAGATCGCGCGCGATGCATCCACGCATGGCGTGGATCTACCGCCGCACGCGACTGCACGGCGCGACACAACAAAAAGGCCTGCATCTTGCGATGCAGGCCTCTTGAATGTGGCGCCCGAAGTTGGACTCGAACCAACGACCCCCTGATTAACAGTCAAGTGCTCTAACCGGCTGAGCTATTCGGGCAGACCGCCAGTATAACGACTCTTCACGCCCGATGGTAGGGGTGATTGGCCAACATCGCAGCTGCGCGATACAACTGCTCGGCCACCACCAGCCGCACCAGCATGTGCGGCAGCGTCAGCGGGCCGATCGACCACTTTTCGTCGGCCAGCGCAGACACTTCCGGCGAATGCCCTTCCGGGCCACCGATCAGGAACGCCAGGTCCCTGCCCTGTCCACGCCAGTGCTCCAGGCGCTGCGCCAGCTGTTCGGAACTGAGCTGGCGGCCCGGTACGTCCAGTGCAACGACATAGGCATTCTTCGGCAACGCAGCGATCACCCGCTTGCCCTCGTCCTCGGTGGCGCGACGTGCGTCGCGCCCTTTGCCACGCAGGCCGGGCTCGATCTCCACCAGCTCGAACGGCAGCCAGTGCGAGAGCCGCTTCTGGTACTCGGCAAATCCCTGCGCCACCCAACTGGGCGCGCGTTCGCCGGTGGCGATCAGGCGGGCTTTCATCAACATTCCTCCAAAACGTCGACGGCGCCATCGGCGCCGTCGAAAACTGCATCAACGAATGGCTCAGGCCACTTCGTCGTCGTCGTAGGACGGCGGCTGGTCGCCAACGGTCCACAAGCGCTCGAGCGCGTAGAACTCGCGCACGCGCGGCAGCATCACGTGCACGATGACGTCGCCCAGGTCGACCAGCACCCATTCGGCTTCACGCTCGCCTTCAACACCCAGCGGCATGACGTCGATGTTCTTGGCGAAGCGCACGACTTCGTCGGCGATGGACTTCACATGGCGGGTCGAAGTACCCGATACGACCACCATGTAGTCGGCGACGCTGGACTTGCCGCGTACGTCGATCTCGACCGGGTCCTTGGCCTTCAGGTCTTCGGTGGCTTGACGGACGCTGGCCAGCAGTTCCGGCACGGAGGGCGGCGGGCTGGGCAGATCGACCTTGATGGTCTGGGGCTGGGTCTGGTTGCTCAAAGCGGGTCGACTCGATAAACGTGGGGGCGATTATACGGGCACAGCGCGGCAACCGTATTCACGAGGTGGCGGGGCGGTACAGGCCGTGGCCAGAAACGTAGTCGGCCACCGCCGGTGCCAGCATGGCCCGCCAGGGGCCGCCCGCGGCGATCTGGGCGCGCACGGCACTGGCCGATTCCTCGCGCAGCGGGTGGTGCAGGCGCAGGATGCGGCCGGCCGGGCTGGCAAACAAGGCCTGCTCGTTGTCGGCCCAGCGCCCCTCGGTGGCCTGCCCCAGCGCGCCGTCAACACTGGCCCGCAGCGGACTGCCAGGCCGCTCGGCAACGATGAAATGGGCCAGACCGAACAGCGCCTGCCACTCATGCCAGCTGGGCAGGCCCAGCAGGCTGTCGGCCCCCACCAGCCACGCCAGCGGGCGGCTGGGGCCAAGTTCGGCCCGCAGTTCGCGCAGGGTATCGACGGTATAGGAAGGTCGGCCAGGGAAGCGCTCGGCCCGATCCAGCTCATGACGGTCCAGCAGCAGGCCCGGCTCATCGCCGATGGCCAGGCCGAGCATGGTGCAGCGTTGCTCGGCGGTCGCGCCCGGTACCGCGCGATGCGGCGGGTCGGCGGCAGGCAGCATGCGCACCGCCACCTGCAGTTCATCGCGCGCGGCGCGCGCGATCGCCAGATGGCCCAGATGCACCGGATCGAAGGTGCCCCCGTAGTAGATCCGCAGGCTCATGGATCAGGCCCGGGCGAGCAGGCGCACCGCACGCGCCTCGGCCACCGCCACCAGCAGGCGCTCAAGTGCAAGCCAGGCATCGCCGTCTGCGCGGCCCTTGGCGATGCGGTCAACCAGCCCTGCTTCGGCCACGAAACGCTCCCAGCGCTTGCCTTCCGGGTGCCGCTGCAGCGCGCGCTTGTAGGGCGCCTGCCGCGATTCCCAGATACCGCGGGATTTCATCTCCGCCGCCAGATTGCCGCCACGTGCCTGTACCCGTGCCAGGCCGGCACCGGCCAACAGCTCGCGGATCACGATCGGCATCAGCGCGGCCACGGCCTCGCCTTCGCCGCGCAACCCGGCCAGCATCCTCAGCACCGCCTGTGGCTGGCCGGAGAATGTCGCCTCCACCAGCCGGAACACGTCGTAGCGGGCAGCATCGGCCACCAGCGACTCCATCCGTTCCACGTCCAGGGTCTGGCCGTCGGCCAGCAATACGAGCTTGTCGATCTCCTGCGCAGCCGCCAGCAGGTTGCCTTCCACGCGTTCGGCCAAGCGCTGCACGGCCGCCGGTTCGGCGCGCAGGCCCCTGCTGCGCAGGCGCCGTTCGATCCAGTCCGACAGCTCATGCGGCTTGATGGCCCAGGCCACCGACAACACGCCGACGCGGTTCACCGCTTCGGCCCATTTGCCCTGGTGGGCCTTGCTCCATTCGTTGGCGGTGATCATCAGGATCACGTCCGGCGCCGGGTTGGCGCAGAACCGGCTGATCACCTCACCGCCGTCCTTGCCCGGCTTGCCACTTGGCAGGCGCACTTCCACCAGGCGGCGGGCACTGAACAGGCTGGGGGCATTGAAGCTGGCGTCGAGCTGGTTCCAGTCGAAATCACGGCCATCGGCATCGAACACTTCGCGCTCGTCGATGCCGGCCGCACGTGCACGGACACGCACGGCATCAGCCGCCTCCAGCACACGCAGCGTTTCCGGACCGGCGATCAGATAGACCGGCGCCAGCGCCGTGTCAGCGCCCTGCCCGGCCAGCTGTTCCGGTCGCAGTTCCATCAGGCGCCCGGCTCAGTGCTGGACGGCGGGTGCGGGCTCGACCGGATCGTGCTCGACCGGCTTCGGCGCCGACAGGCTGCCGCCCTTTTCCAGTTCGGCGCGGACCACGCTGTCGATGCGGCGGATGATCGAGGCCGACATTTCCCGGCGCAGTTCATCGGCCAGGATCTCGCGCTCGGTAGTGGTACCGGTAGCGTCGGTCGGCGGCGACACGTAGTCGCGCGACAGTTCGATCACCTGTTGCGGCACCAGTTCGCTGCCATCTTCGCGGCGGAAGATGAAGATCACGGCATAGCGCAGGCTGTATTCC
>NZ_JBFRFE010000380.1:0-4233 GCF_052114665.1 Stenotrophomonas sp. 2YAF22
GCGGTGGCGCCGCTCTGGTCACTACTCATGGTGCCTACGCCGCCCCGCCGGTACGCACCCGCCAGCTCGACCTGGGAGGTGAAGCATGATCGCGCCAGGCACCGAACCAGGCCTGTGGCAGACCGCCCGCGCCCTGATCGCGCGCGACCTGCGCCTGCTCTGGCGGCGTCGCGGCGATGCCCTGCAGCCGGTGCTGTTCGCCCTGCTGGTGGTGGTGCTGTTCGCCTTGGCCCAGGGCCGGGACCCGCAGCCGCTGGCCGCCACCGCCGGTGCGGTGCTGTGGTTGGCGGTGCTGCTGGCCGGGCAGCTGGCGCTGGATTCGCTGTTCCGCTCCGATGCCGAAGACGGTTCGCTTGAACAATGGCTGCTGGCGCCGGTACCACTGGCGTGGCTGGTGCTGGTGCGGGTACTGCTGCATTGGGCGACCACCGCCCTGCCACTGATCCTGCTGAGCCCGCTGCTGGCGGAAATGCTGCATCTGCCGCATGACCAGCTGCCGATGTTGCTGGCATCGTTGCTGCTGGGAACACCGTTGTTGAGCCTGATCGGTGGCGTGGTCGCTGCACTGACCGTCGGCATCCGGCGCTCTGGTATTCTCGTGGCGTTGCTGTCGTTGCCGTTGTACGTACCGGTGCTTGTCTTCGGTGCTGGCAGCCTGGCGGCAGCCAGCCGCGGGCAGGATCCGGTCGGTGCGCTGCTGATGCTGGGCGCTGGTCTGGTGATCGCCCTGGTGCTGGCACCGCTGGCCACCGCTGCTGCGATCCGTATTTCTCTGAGTTGACCGAGCTGAGAGCCAATCCACCCCTGCTGGATAGCCGCCACGCATGAATCCGATCGTCCGCTGGTTCCATCAACTCGGTTCGCCCCCGACGTTCGATCGTTTCGCCGCACGCTGGTCCCGCGTATTTTACGCCGCGGCTGTTCCGGTGCTGCTGATCGGCCTGTGGCAGGGCCTGTTCGTGGCACCGCCGGAACAGAACCAGCACGACGCCTTCCGCATCATCTACATCCATGTACCCAGTGCCTGGATGAGCCTGTTCGTGTTCGCGCTGATGGCCGCCTACGCCGCCATCGCGCTGATCTGGCGCATCAAGATCTGCGAGATCCTGGCGATGGCCTGTGCGCCGATGGGCGCCGGCTTCACCCTGATCACCCTGCTGACCGGCAGCATCTGGGGCAAGGGCACCTGGGGCACCTGGTGGGACTGGGACCCGCGCATGACCAGCGAGCTGATCCTGCTGTTCCTGTACCTGGGCGTGATCGGCCTGTACCACGCCATCGAAGACCGCCGCAGCGCCGCACGCGCGGCCGGCCTGCTGGCCATCGTCGGCGTGGGCCTGCTGCCGATCATCCGCTATTCGGTGGACTGGTGGGGCGCGCTGCACCAGCGCCAGTCGATCAACGTGTTCGGCGAGAACGCCGTGCGGCCGGAACTGATCGCCCCGCTGTGGTGGATGGTGGTCGCCACCAAACTGTGGTTCGTCGGCTCGCTGCTGGCCAAGGCGCGCGCCGACAACATCGCGCGCGAGGCCGGCAAGGCCTGGATCGACGAGCGCTTCGGCACCGCGGATGGGGAGGCACGGCGATGACCCACCTGCCCTACCTCATCGCCGCATTCGCGGTATTCCTGCTGGTGCTGGGCTGCGATGCCCTGGGCTCGTGGCTGCGCCTGCGCAGCGCCCGGCAGCTGGCGCAACGCCGCCAGCAGCGGCTGCAGGCGCGCGGCAACGCGTCGGCACAGGCGCCGCTGGCAACCGAGCTCAGCCGATGACGCCGGTACAGCGACGCCGCATGATCTGGGTGCTCCTGCTGCTGCTTGCCTCCGGGCTGGCCACCACGCTGGTGGCCTTCGCCCTGCAGCGCAACATCGCCTACCTGTACACCCCTTCGGAAGTGCTGCGCGGGGACGTGGATGCGCAGTCGCGCTTCCGTCTGGGCGGCATGGTGGTCAAGGGCTCCTTCGATCGACCCAGCGGCTCGTTGCAGGCCCACTTCGTGGTCACCGACGGCGATGCGACGCTGCCGGTCAGTACCGATCGCATCCTGCCGGACATGTTCCGCGAGGGGACCGCCGTGGTCGCCAGCGGTCGCCTGCAGGACGGCACCTTCGTCGCCGACGAGGTGCTGGCCAAGCACGATGAGAACTACGTGCCCAAGGAAGTGGCCGACAAGATGGGCGATGCGCATCGCAAGCACGATGTGCCGGTCACGGCGCCCAAGGTGCGCTGAGTGCTTCCCGAATTCGGTCAGATCCTCCTGCTGTGCGCGTTGCTGGCCTCACTGCTGCAGGCAGTGCTGCCGCTGGTGGGTGCGCAGCGCGGCAATGACGCATGGATGGCCATTGCCCGCCCGGCGGCCTTTGCCCAGCTGGTGCTGCTGGCCGGTGCCTTCGCCGTACTGACCGCGGCCTTCGTGCAGCAGGACTTCTCGGTGCGTTACGTGGCCGAGAACTCCAATTCACTGCTGCCGTTGATCTACCGCTATTCGGCGGTGTGGGGTGCGCACGAAGGCTCGCTGCTGATGTGGGCGCTGGTGCTCGCGCTGTGGACCGGCGCGGTGGCGCTGTTCTCGCGCCATCTGCCGGCACCAGTACAGGCGCGCGTGCTGGCGGTGATGGGCGTGGTCAGCGTCGGCTTCCTCGCCTTCCTGATCTTCACCTCCAATCCGTTCCTGCGCTTGAACCCGGTGCCACTGGAAGGCCGTGACCTCAACCCGCTGCTGCAGGATCCGGGGCTGATCATCCATCCGCCGATGCTGTACCTGGGCTACGTCGGCTTCGCAGTGCCCTTCGCCTTCGCCGTGGCGGCGCTGCTGGAAGGCCGCGTCGATGCACGCTGGCAACGCTGGACGCGGCCCTGGACCAACGTCGCCTGGGGCTTCCTCACGCTGGGCATCGCACTGGGCAGCTGGTGGGCGTACTACGAACTGGGCTGGGGCGGCTGGTGGTTCTGGGACCCGGTCGAGAACGCCAGCTTCATGCCGTGGCTGGTTGGCGCGGCACTGATCCATTCGCAGGCAGTGACTGAAAAGCGCGGCACTTTCGGCAGCTGGACGCTGCTGCTGGCCATCGCGGCGTTCGCGCTGTCGCTGCTGGGCACCTTCCTGGTCCGTTCCGGCGTGCTGACCAGCGTGCATTCGTTCGCCGCCGATCCCTCGCGTGGGCTGTTCATCCTGATCTTCCTGTCGGTGCTGGTGGGTGGCAGCCTGCTGCTGTATGCGCTGCGCGCACCACGCCTGGCCGTGGATGCCGGCGATCCGCGCCGTGGCTTCACCGCCACCTCGCGCGAAACCCTGCTGCTGGCCAACAACCTGCTGCTGGCCAGCGCCTGCGCGATGGTCCTGCTCGGCACGCTCTACCCGCTGCTGGCCGATGCGCTGTCGCTGGGCAAGATCTCGGTGGGTCCACCGTACTTCGGCAGCCTGTTCCTGCTGTTGATGGCACCGATGGTGATGCTGCTGCCG
Organism: Stenotrophomonas sp. 2YAF22; assembly: GCF_052114665.1. Classification (NCBI taxonomy): domain Bacteria; kingdom Pseudomonadati; phylum Pseudomonadota; class Gammaproteobacteria; order Lysobacterales; family Lysobacteraceae; genus Stenotrophomonas; species Stenotrophomonas sp. 2YAF22. The sequence continues at coordinate 3,463 of NZ_JBFRFE010000380.1, forward strand.
TTCGGTCCGCTGGTGAAGTGGCAGCGCGACCAACCCTCGCGCGCACTGGCATTGCTGCTGCCATGGGCGGGCCTGGCCGTGCTGCTTGGCGCCTGGGCCTGGTGGCAGGCGCCGCAGAATGGCTGGAAGGCCGGCATCGGCGTTGCGGCTGCGGCCTGGGTTGGGCTGGGCACCGCCCGGTTCGTCTGGCAGCGCCTGCGTGGCAATGGCCGCTTCACTGCCGAAATGCTTGGCATGATCGTCGCCCATGCCGGTGTCGCGGTGTTCCTGGCCGGCGCGCTGCTGGTGGAAGCGTTGAACGTGCAGCGCGAAGTGGCGCTGTCGCCGGGCCAGCAGGTGGTGGTCGCTGGGCACGAAGTGCGCTTCGAGGGCGTGGACCACCGCGAAGGCCCCAATTTCATCGCTGATCGCGGCCATCTGCGGGTGCTGCGCGACGGTCGCGAGCTGGCCCTGCTGCATCCAGAGAAGCGCCAGTACGCCAGCGGCGGCCAGGTGATGACCGAAGCAGGCATCGATGCACGACTCAGCGGTGATGTCTACGTGGCATTGGGCGAGCCGCTGGGCAACAATGCATGGGCGGTACGGGTGCACATCAAGCCCTTCGTGCGCTGGATCTGGCTGGGCGCGCTGTTGATGGCCCTGGGCGGATTCATCACCGCTGCCGATCGCCGCTTTCRTCGTCCGTAGGAGTTCCCCATGTCCGAGTCACCCGCCCCACGCCCTTCCCGCCCGCTGCCGCCGGTAGCCATCGTGATCGGCGTCCTGTTCTTC
>NZ_JBFRFE010000381.1:0-4229 GCF_052114665.1 Stenotrophomonas sp. 2YAF22
CAGCCTGCCTTGATCTCTTGGTTGGGTGCCGGCCTTGGCCAGCATGGAAACATGACGCCCCGAAAACGACGAAGGGCCCGCTGGGCCCCTTTTCCGGAAAGACTCCGGTGACTGGATTCCGGTTGCAACGCGCTGAACAAGCGTGTTGCGGCCCTCCTTCCGGGTGGTTCTCCGATGGGGAGCGCCGCCGTCAGGGGTACTTCTAGGCCGCTGATGATAGCCCCTGCACCGCTCTGGTGCAAGGCTGCGGCCGTCCTGAAACCCTTCGCTGCGCTCGCCAGGCATGGCCCGGCGGATCGGCGGAAGCCGCAAAGAAAAACGCCCTCGAAGCAGAGCTTCGAAGGCGCATTCTTTACTTGGTAGCGGGGGCAGGATTTGAACCTGCGACCTTCGGGTTATGAGCCCGACGAGCTGCCAGACTGCTCCACCCCGCACCGGAAGTGTTTGAACTGCTGCCCCACTCTGGAGAGGGGACGCTCCGCAACGATGTTCTGGCTGAACCGCTGCAGTGACAACTCAAGCTGCGTATATTACACGAATCGCGCAGCTTTGTGTCAACTTTTATGCAAGATGCGCAAATGCCTGCTGGCACCAGACCATGATCGGGTTCCAGGCCAGGCCAAGCGCCAGCAGTGCCAGTGCGTTCACGCCCAGCACGACACCCAGCACGCGGTCCTTGCTGCGCGGCATGGCCTCGCCCACCGGCTCATCGAAGTACATGACCTTGATGACGCGCAGGTAGTAGAAGCAACCGACCACGGCGCACAGCACGCCCAGGATCGCCAGCCACAGCAGGCCGCCGTTGATGGCTGCGCCGAGCACGGCCAGCTTGGTCCAGAAACCGAGGAACGGCGGGATGCCTGCCAGCGACGCCATGATGCACAGCACCAGGCCGGCCATCCACGGGTTGCGGGCGTTCAGGCCCTTGAAGTCCTCGATGTTCTCGGCCTCGAAACCGGCGCGCGACAGCGCGATGATCGCGCCGAAGGCCGCGGTCGACATGATCGCGTAGGCCAGGGCGTAGAACAGCGCGGCCGCATAGCCCTGCGAACCGCCGCCGGCGATGCCCATCAGCAGGAAGCCGATATGCGAGACCGTGGAGAACGCCAGCATGCGCTTGAGGTTGCTCTGCGCAATGGCCATCAGGTTGCCGATCACCAACGAGACCGCGGCCAGACCGGCGATCAGCAGCTGCAGTTCGGTGGACAGCGGGCCCACGCCCATTTCCAGCAGGCGGTAGGCCATGCCGAAGGCGGCCAGCTTCGGTGCCGAGCTGATGAACAGCGCGATCGGAGCCGGAGCACCCTGGTACACGTCGGGCAGCCACATATGGAACGGTGCGGCACCCAGCTTGAAGGCAACACCGGCAATCATGAATACCGCGCCGGTGATCAGCAGCACGCGCTCTTCCGAGTGCGGGATGGCGGCCTGGATGGCATCCAGGTGCAGGCTGCCGGTGGCGCCGTAGATCAGCGACATGCCGTACAGCAGCAGGCCAGAAGCCAGCGAGCCGAGGACGATATATTTCATCGCCGCTTCCGAGGCCAGGCCGCTTTCACGGTTGCTGGCGACCAGCGCGTAGGAGCACAGGGCCAGCAGTTCCAGGCCCAGGTACACCATCAGCAGGCTGCCGGCGGACACCAGGATCATCATGCCGGCGGTGCCGAACAGGATCAGCACAGGAATCTCACCCTGGAACAACTTGCGCTCGCGCAGGTAGCCCCAGCCGTAAATCAGGGTCAGGCCGCTGAGCAGCACGATCCCGGTCTTCATCACGTCCGCGGCGGTATCGCGCACGAACATGCCATGGAAGACCTCCCCCTGCCCGCCCACGCCGGTAGCCAGCATGAACAGCACCACGGCCAGTGCGGCGACCGAGAACAGGTGGGTGACGATCTTGTTCCGCTCGCTGACGAACAGGTCGAGGATCATCAGGGCGAAGGCGCTGCCGATCAGCACCAGCTCGGGAGCGAGCGGTGGCAGGTCAGCGGCGGTCAGTGGCAGCAGCGGCGAGGTGGTCATCATCAAATCCTGGAATTACAGCAACTTGCTGGATGCGATCTGCATCGCCAGCTTTGCGATCGAGGGCTCCATCAGGTCGGTCAGCGGCTTGGGGTAGACGCCCAGGGCCAGTACGCCAATGGCGAACACGCCCAGCACCAGCCATTCGCGGCCGTTGATGTCCTTCAGTTCGGCGACGTGGCTGTTGGCCACCTCACCGAAGAAGATGCGCTTGTACAGCCACAGGGTATAGGCCGCACCGATGATCAGGGTGGTGGCTGCGCCCAGGGCGATCCACGGGTTCCGCTGGAACGCCGACAGGATGACCATGAATTCACCGACGAAACCGCTGGTGCCCGGCAGGCCCGCATTGGCCATGAAGAACAGCATGGCAAAGGTGGCGAACCAGGGCATCACGTTGACCACGCCGCCGTAATCGGCGATGCGGCGGCTGTGCATGCGGTCGTACAACACGCCGACGCAGGAGAACATGGCGCCGGACACGAAGCCGTGCGAGATCATCTGCACCATGGCGCCCTGCAGGCCCAGGCGTGCCGCATCGACGTTGCCGGCTTCACGCACCAGCCACAAGGCGATGAAGGTGCCCAGGGTGACGAAGCCCATGTGCGCGATCGACGAATAGGCGATCAGCTTCTTCATGTCGTCCTGCACCAGGGCGACCAGGCCGACGTAGATCACCGCGATCAGCGACAGTGCAATGACCAGCCATGCCCATTCCTGCGACGCATCGGGGACGATCGGCAGGTTGAAGCGCAGGAAGCCGTAGCCACCGATCTTCAGTGCGATGGCGGCCAGGATCACCGAACCGGCGGTCGGCGCTTCCACGTGCGCGTCCGGCAGCCAGGTGTGCACCGGGAACATCGGCACCTTGACAGCGAAAGCGATCAGGAACGCGAAGAAGATCCAGGTCTGTTCCTTGCCCGACAGCTGCAGTGCATAAAGGTCGGCCAGCTGGAAGCTGCCGCCCTTCATGTACAGGTAGATCAGCGCCACCAGCATCAGCACCGAGCCGAGGAAGGTGTACAGGAAGAACTTCAGCGCGGCGTAGATGCGGCGCGGGCCGCCCCAGACACCGATGATCAGGAACATCGGGATCAGCATCGCCTCGAAGAACACGTAGAACAGCATCGCGTCCGTGGCCGAGAAGATACCGACGGTGACACCTTCCAGGATCAGGAAGGCAGCCACGTACTGGTTCACGCGCTTGTCGATCGCGCTCCAGGCACCGATCAGGGCGAGCACGCTGACCAGCGTGGTCAGCAGGATCAGCGCTACGGCGATGCCGTCCACGCCCAGGTTGTAGCCGATGTTGTAGGTCGGGATCCAGGCGTGGGTCTCGACGAACTGCAGCGCGTCGATGCCCGGGTTGTAGCCGCCCAGCAGCGAGAGACTCGCAACGAAGGTCAGCACCGCGACGCCCAGCGACGCCCAACGGGCGGTCTGCGCATCACGGATCGCAAGGATCAGGGCACCGCCGAGGATCGGCAGCCAGATGAGGACACTGAGTAGAGGCCAGTTCGACACGTCTTCTTATTCCGTACAGGTCATCAACGCAGGTAATGCATCAGCACGCCCAGGAGGGCAATCAGGCCGATGATCATCGCGAAGGCGTAGTGATAGAGGAAACCGGATTGGGTACGGCGCAGCACGCTGGCTGCGACGTCCACAACACGTGCCGAGAGATTGACCACGCCGTCGACGATGTTGCTGTCGATCCAGCGCGAGACCTTGCCCAGCTTGACGCTGCCACCGGCAAAGCCATCGATCCACAGCTTGTCGAAGCCGTACTTGTTTTCCAGCACGGACACCACCGGGGCGAAGGTCTTGCGTGCCTTGCCCGACAGGTCCGGCTTCCACAGGTAGAACAACGCGGCCAGCAGGAAACCTGCCAGGGTCAGCCAGAACGGCGGCAGCATCATGCCGTGCAGCGCGAACGCCACCGGACCATGGAACTCTTCGCCCAGGAAGGCCACGGTGTTCTTGGCCGGATCGTAGAAATCGACGATGCCGGTGAAGAACGTGTTGACCTGGCCCTTGATCGCCGCATGGGCGTGGTGACCGGCCCAGTCGGTGCCATGCAGCATCKGACCGATGCTGAAGAAACCGATGGCGATGGACGGGATGGCCAGCAGGATCAGCGGCAGCGTCACCACCCACGGGGTTTCATGCGGCTCATGCGGACCGTGGCCATGACCGTGGTCGTCATG
>NZ_JBFRFE010000382.1:0-4222 GCF_052114665.1 Stenotrophomonas sp. 2YAF22
GTACGGCATGGACGTCGGCACCGCCGGCATGCTGGCAGCCTGCTATTCGATTCCGGCCAGCCTGTTCCGCGTGGTGGGTGGCTGGATGTCGGACCGGATGGGCGCACGCCGGGTGATGTACTGGACGTTCAGCGTCTCGGCCATCTGCACCTTTCTGCTGGCCTATCCCGATACCGAGTACGTGGTGAAGGGCATCCATGGTCCGATCCACTTCCACCTGGCCATCGGCGTGGTGATGTTCACCGTGCTGGTGTTCGTGCTGGGGTTCTTCATGTCGCTGGGCAAGGCTGCGGTCTACAAGCACATCCCGGTGTATTACCCCCGGCACGTAGGTGCGGTGGGCGGCGTGGTGGGCATGATCGGCGGCCTCGGCGGTTTCATCCTGCCGATCGTGTTCGGTGCATTGAACGATGCGCTGGGTATCTGGAGCAGCTGTTTCATGCTGCTGTTCGTGGTGGTGTCCGCTGCCCTGGCGTGGATGCACTTCGCGATCCGCCGGATGGAGCGTCGACACTTCCCGCAGATCGCTCGGGAGACCGATCTGCCGGAGGCCATCGATGCGGCTGCCGCGGAACGGGCACGCGGCACGTGAATGGCAGTGCCGGCCGCTGGCCGGCACCTCAGCGCAATACGTCACGCTTGATTTCAATCAGGGCTACGCGAAGAGGAACGCGCGAGGATGACAGCCATGAGCTTCCACGTTGATGCGAGCGAGGACACAGCGCTGCAGGCCGCATTGCTGCGGCAGCCGCGCCATGTGCTGTTTCCACCGGCCGGCCATTTCAGTGCCGGCTTCGGTGAAAGCGGCTGGCGTACTGCCGTGCAGGCCAGCAACGAGCACCTGATTCCACGTGGCCTGACGCTGGGCTTCCAGACCGGGCGCATGGGGCCCGATGTGCCGGCCGAACGCTATCTCGACACATTGCTGGCCGGGTTGCGCCTGCAGGCAGATGCCTTGGCCGAGGACCGCGAGGTAGTGGCGATGGTGCTGCAGCTGGGTCTGGCCGAGGCACTGCCGCCGGTTCTGCTGGGGCAGCTGCTGGATGCAGTGCCGCAGTACCTGCGCACCGTGGCCCGGCCGCAGGTGGAGGCACGGCTGGATGCCGGCAGCGGCTTGTCGCCTGCACAATTACGTGCAGTGGGTTGCACGCGACTGAACGTGATCGACCGCGCCGATGCGCCTGGCCCGGCAGTGCTGGCGCAGGCGCGCGATGCCGGCTTCACTGCCCGCTACTACCAGCTGCGTGTGCCCGCTGCGGAGGATGCCGGATTCATCGGGCGCCTGCAGACCGTGCTGGCAGATGCGCCCGAACGCGTGCTGTTGCCGGCGCCGTGTGCGCTGCCAGAGCATCCCTCATCGGAACGCTGGCTGCAGGCATGGCGATTGCTGCGCGAGGCAGGCTATGTGGGTATCGGCGGCGACCATTACCAACGCGGGGACCTGCCGGACCCGAACGGCCCGGGTGACGGCCAGCGTCATTGCGATCTGGCAGGCGTGCCCCGCCGCGATCGCAGCGATTTCATCGGCATCGGCCTGGCGGCGTGCAGCCAGATTGGCGAGGTGTTCTGCCGGACGGAGGATGACCTGGAGCGCTGGCAGGCTCGCCTGCGGGCAGGGCATGTGGGCGTGGCCGCTGGCCTGATCCTGTCGGAGGAGGAGCGGCTGGCTGCGGAGGTCGCGCAGAGCATCGCCTGCGATCATGCGCTGGATGCTGCTGCCTTCGAATGGCGCAATGATGTTCCGTTCGATGAATGCTTTGCCGAGACCCTGCCTGCACTCGCACCGCTGCTCGCGCGGGGCTGGGCGCGCTGGGACGGCCGCGTGCTTCGCCTGGCCGAGGAAGGGCGGTTGCTGTGGCGTATGATGGCCGCATGTTTCCGGCCGGCGGCCGCCATCGCTTGAGTGCTGTCCCGATGTCTTCAACTCCGCCCTCACAGGCCCGGCCCGGCCGGACCACGCCGAATCCTGCCGCCGCCGATGRTGGCGACGCGCTGCATTTCTGCAGCACCTGTGCCTTCTCCGATGCATGCATGTCGCAGGGCTATGACAAGACGGCGCTGGGCGAACTGCATGTGCTGGTCGACCACGTGGGGCCGTTCCATGCGGGTGATTACATCTTCCGTGCGGGTGAGGCCTTCGATTCCATCGCCGCTGTGCGCGCAGGCATGGTCAAGACCTTCGTCGACGACAGCCAGGGCAACGAGCAGGTGCTGGGCTTTGCTCTGCCGGGCGAGGTGATCGGGCTCAATGCGATTCACGGTTCGCGCTTCCCCTGCAATGCGGTGGCACTGGATACGGTGCACCTGTGCCGCATTTCGTTCCCCAAGCTGAGCCTGCTGGCCACCCGCATGCCAGGGCTGCAGGCCAAGCTGTTCAGCCTGCTCAGCGCGGAGATCGGCAAGGTCGCCACGCTGGCGGCCAATCACCGCACCGAGGAGCGGATGGCAGCGTTCCTGCTGGATATGTCGGCGCGTTACGCGCGGCGTGGTTTTTCCGCGACCCGCTTCAACCTGACCATGGCCCGCACCGAGATCGCCAATTATCTGCGGATGGCGCCGGAGACGGCCAGTCGCGTGCTGCGGCGGTTGAGCGATGATGGCGTGATTGCGGTGAAGCAGCGCGAAATCCTGCTGCTGCAACCTGACCGGCTGGCGGCACTGGCCGTGGCCGATGAAAACGAACCCGATTGAACCTTGCCAGGGAGCCGACGATGAAGCGATGGGTACTGGTATTTCTGGGTCTTCTGGCCACGTTGCCTGCGTGGGCTGGCAACCTCACCGTGTCGGCGGCATCCAGCCTTACCGAGAGCTTCCGCGAGCTGGGCGCAGCCTATGAGAAGGCGAACCCGGGCAGCAGGGTCGACTTCAACTTTGCCGCTTCCGGCGTACTGCTGCAGCAGATCGCGCGCGGCGCACCGGTGGATGTGTTCGCTTCGGCCGATGAGGCAACGATGGATCAGGCCGCGCAGCAGAAGCTGCTGGTGGCGGGTACGCGCGAGGTCTTCGCGGTGAACGCGTTGTGGGTGGTCGTGCCACCGCGGGCGAAGGCGCCGCCGCGCGCACTGGCCGATCTGGCGGGTGCCGGCGTGCAGCGCATCGCACTGGGCAACCCGGACAGCGTACCGGTGGGCCGCTACGCGCAGGGGGCGTTGCAGGCCGCCAAGCTGTGGCCGGCCGTGCAGGGCAAGGTGATCAGTACGCAGAACGTGCGGCAGTCGCTGGATTACGTTGCGCGGGGCGAGGTGGATGCGGGCTTTGTCTACGCCACCGACGCGCAGGCAATGCCTGATCGCGTGCGGCGCGCGTTCGAGGTTCCGGTTGCCGGACGCATCACCTATCCGCTGGCGGTGGTGCAGGCCAGCACGCAGCCGGTGGAAGCCAGGCGCTTCGCGGCGTTCGTGCGCTCGGCGCAGGGCCAGACGATCCTGCACAAGCACGGGTTCGGCAAGCCCTGACGGATGGACCTGGACTGGAGCGCACTGGGATTGTCGTTGAAGGTGGCCGGCTGGGCCACGGCGATCAATCTTGTTGCCGGCGTGGCGCTTGGCGCGCTGTTGGCGCGACGGCGCTTTCCCGGTCGGGAACTGCTGGATTCGATACTGACCCTGCCGATGGTGCTGCCGCCGACGGTGCTGGGCTATTACCTGCTGGTGCTGATCGGGCGCAATGGCCCGATCGGCGCCTGGTTGCAGTCGTGGTTCGGCATCAATCTGGTGTTTACCTGGCAGGCGGCGGTGATCGCTGCTGCGGTGGCGTCGTTTCCGCTGGTGTTCAAGCCAGCACGCGCTGCATTCGAGGAAGTGGACGGTCAGTTGGAGCAGGCCGCGCGCACGCTGGGCGTGTCCGAAGCGGCGGTGTTCTTCCGCATCACCCTGCCGCTGGCATGGCGCGGGATTCTGGCGGGCCTGYTGCTGGCGTTCGCACGGGCGATGGGTGAGTTCGGCGCCACGCTGATGGTGGCCGGCAGCATTCCGGGCCGCACGCAGACTTTGTCGATCGCCATCTATGAAGCGGTGCAGGCGGGGCAGGATGGCAGGGCCAATGCGCTGGTGATCCTGACGTCGGTCGTGTGCATCGTGATCCTGCTGCTGGCCGCGCGGCTGGTGGGCGGGCGCCGTCGGGAGCTGCGCGATGTGGCTTGACCTAAAGGTGCAGCGGCGATTGCAGGCGTCCGGCCAGACGTTCGAGCTGGACGTTGCACTGCAGTGCACGCAGCGGCAGG
>NZ_JBFRFE010000383.1:0-4194 GCF_052114665.1 Stenotrophomonas sp. 2YAF22
CGGTGGCGTGGCTTGGCCTGCAGGCGATTGCGCGCGTACAGCAGCAGTTGCAGGAGTGCGGGCTGCAGTTGCAGGCGTTGCACCCGACGCCCTTGCTGCTGCCGTGGGCGGTCGGGCAGGCCACCCTGCAGCTGTGTGGTGAGCAGGTGCTGGTCCGCTGTGGCCGTGATCGTGGCTTCGTGCAGTGGTGCGGTGGGCGTGACCTGGCCTCGGTGATGCAGGTGCTGGCCGTGCGCTTGCAGCAGGCCGGGGTGCAGGCAGTGCAGTGGATCGATGCCGTGCCGCCCGCTTGGGCCGAGCGTCTGCCGGCGAGCGTGCTGACGCAGGCGGTGCAGTGCAGCGGTCCGCTGCCTGGCTGGTCACTGCCGTTGCCGGCCTCGCGTGCGGGTGCGCCACGCGTGGCCATCGGTCTTGCGCTGGCGGCGGCAGTGCTGGCTGCGCTGGGCCTGCAACTGCAGGTGTCGCGCTGGCACAGCGAGGGTGAAGCCCTGCAGCATGACATGGCGCGGCAGTTCAGCACGCACTTCCCCGAGATCGACGATGTGGTCGATCCGGTGGTGCAGGCGCGGCGGGCACTGGCGGTGCCGGCAGTGCCACGGGCACTTCCCGCCGTGCAGCAGCAGGTTGCCAGCGTGCTGCAGGCCATCCCCGAGTTGGCTGGCCAGGTCCGCAGCCTGCGTTATCAGCCGGGCCAGCTGGAGATGGAGCTTGATGCCGACGCGCAGGCCTTGGCCGAGGACGCGCAACGGCTGGAGCGCTGGCAGCAGGCGATGCAGGCACAGGGGTTGCAGCTTGCGCACGAAGCCGGTGGCCGCTTGCGGATCAGCAGCGGGACTGCTCCGTGACCACAGCGGAACTACGGCCGGCGGGCTTCGTGCGCGGACTGTCGCAGCGTTGGCAGCGGCTGGCGGCGCGCGAGCGCGCGATGCTGCTGTTGATGTCTGCAGCGATAGCGGCGGCCGCACTGTGGCTGGGCTGGCTGCAGCCGCTGCTGAAACAGCGCAGCCATTGGCAGGCTGAGCTTCCACGGCTGCAGGCGCAGGCGGCAGCACTTGCACCGCTGCTGCGCGCCCGTGAACAACAGCAGCAGGCGCAAGGCCGGCGGCCGACACTTGCAGGCCTGCGCCAACAGATCACCGCTGCCGGCCTGGCGGGCGGCCTGCATATCGAAACGCGCGACGGGCGCTGGCACCTGCAGGTACGCAGTGTGCCCGCCGATGCGCTCTGGAACTGGCTGCTGCCTCTGCTGGCCGACCCGGCCATCGAACTGCAGCAACTGCAACTGCAACGGACAGGGGACGCGAACATGCCGGCGGCACGGATTTCCGGAAACATCGTGATGGCCGCCCAGGGCGGTGGCCATCCATGAAGGCGATGCGCAGCCTGGGCTGCAGCGCGGCATTGGCACTGGTGGTGGGCCTGGCCCATCTTCCGGCGCCGGCGCAGGCGCAGGACGCCAATGGCGAACCGGTGCAGCTGAACCTGGTGGACACCGATATCGGTGGGGTGCTGCGCATGGCGGCACGCTTCACCGGCCGCCAGTTCCTGGTCGACCCCCGGGTGAGCGGCAAGATGACCGTGGTCTCCGATGGGCCGGTCAGCCGCGTGCAGGCTTACCAGCTGCTGCTGGGTGCATTGCGCATGCGCGGTTTTGCCGTGGTTGAAAGCGGGGGCGTCAGCCGGGTGGTGCCGCAGGCCGATGCCAAGCTGCTGGGCGGCCGCGTTGGTGCCGGTGGCGCGGGCGGCGAAATAGCCACGCGCACGTTTTCCCTGCGCTACGAGAGTGCCGCGGCGCTGGTGGCGGTGCTGCGGCCGATGATCACCGCGGACAATCCGATCACCGCGAACCCCGGCAACAACACGCTGGTCATCACCGACTACGCCGACAACCTGGAGCGCATCGCGCGGGTCATCGCCAGCGTGGATACACCGGCCGGCATGGACACCGACGTGGTGAAGCTGCAGCAGGGCATTGCCGTGGACGTGGCGGCGATGGTGGCACCGCTGCTGGATGCGCAGGGCGCGGAGCCGGCGCAGAAGGTGGTGGTGATGGCCGACCCGCGCAGCAACAGCGTGCTGCTGCGTTCCAGCAGCCCGGGCCGCACGCGCCTGGCGCGGCAGCTGGTGGAGAAGCTGGACAAGGCCCAGGATGAGTCCGGCAACCTGCATGTGGTGTACCTGCGCAATGCGCAGGCCACTCAGCTGGCCGGGGTGCTGCGTGGCGTGGTGGCAGGGCAGAGCGATGCGCCGGCAATGGGCAGCAGCGCCGGCATCACTGCATTGCCGGGCGAGACCAGCCGCAATGCCAGCCCGCCGGCGCAGCCTGCACAGGGCAAGAACAAAGGGAATGCGCTGGAATCGCCGCGGCTTGATCCCGGCCGTCGCGAACCGACCGATGCCGGCAGCACCGGCTTCAGCCAGAACGGCATTTCGGTGCAGGCCGACATCGCCACCAACACCTTGCTGATCTCTGCCCCGGAGCCGGTGTACCGCAACCTGCGGCGGGTGATCGACCAGCTGGACCAGCGTCGGGCGCAGGTGCTGGTGGAGAGCCTGATCGTGGAGGTCAACCAGACCGACGCCGCCGAGCTGGGCGTGCAATGGATGCTGGGCAACGGCCGCACCTTCGGTGGCACCCATTTCGGCGGCACCACCGGTGGTAGTGGGCTGAACACCACCGCGCGCACCACGCTCGACGTGCTGCCGAAGGACGGGCTGAACATCGGCGTGATCGACGGCACGATCAACCTGCCGGGCGTGGGCCAGATCCTCAACATGAAGGCACTGGCCAACGCACTGCAGAGCAAAGGCGGCGCCAACATCCTCTCCACGCCGAACCTGATGACGCTGGACAACGAGGCGGCCAGCATCATGGTCGGGCAGACCGTGCCCTTCGTCAGTGGCCGCTATGTGACCGATGGTGGTGGTGGCAGCAACAACCCGTTCCAGACCATCGAACGCGAGGACGTGGGCCTGAAGCTGCGGGTGCGCCCGCAGATTTCCGAGGGCGGCACGGTGAAGCTGGACATCTACCAGGAAGTCAGCAGCATCGATGCGCAGAGCACGGGCAGCGCCGGCATCATCACCAACAAGCGGGCGCTGGACACCAGCGTGCTGCTTGATGACGGCCAGATCATGGTGCTGGGCGGCCTGCTGGAAGACAGCGTCAGCCATGGCCGCGATGCCGTGCCGGGGCTGGGGAAGATCCCGGTGCTGGGCGCGCTGTTCCGCAGCGATACGCGCAAGCGGGCCAAGACCAACCTGATGGTGTTCCTGCGCCCGCACGTGGTGCGTGACCCGGCTGCCGGCCAGCGCCTGACCCGCGACCGCTACGACTACATGCGCAATGCACAGGCAGGCGCGCAGCCGGTGCAGAGCTGGGCATTGCCGGCGCTGTCGGCGCCGCAGCTGCCACCGCAGGACCTGTCGGTGCTGGGCCAGGGCAATGCACGCGATGGCCAGGGCCAGCCGCCGCAGAACGGCAGCCTTGCGGCGTTGTATCCGGCCAGCGAGGGCACTGTGCAGGTGGTGCAGTTCGCGCAGGGGCTGGATGCAGCGCGTGCCACGCAGGCCGTGGCACAGGTGCGCGCGCTTGGCCTGCAGGCCTATGCCGAAACCACGCCGGGCGAAACCGGACAGCGACTGCGGGTGCGGGTGGCACGCGACCCGGCCACGCTCGACCCGGCGCTGCAGCAGCTGCGCGGGCTGGGCTACACCCCGGAACTGGTCATCGGCCCATGAGCATGGCCACGCCGCCGCCAGCGCTGCCGTATGCCTGGGTGCGCAGCCACGGCGTGATGCTGGCCGAAGCAGGCGGCGCGCCGGTCCTGCTGGGAACTGCCGAGACCGCCGCCTGGGCGGTGGCCGAGCTGCGCCGCCGGCACGGGCCGCTGCCGTTCCACGTGCTGGATGCGGCGGCCTGGCAGCAGCGGTTGGGCGAGCAGTATCGTGACGGTGGCGATGCCGCTGCGGTGGTGGGCGCGGCCGAAAGTGAAGTCGATCTTGACCGGCTGATGCAGGACATGCCCGAGGTGACCGATCTGCTGGATGCACAGGACGACGCGCCGGTGATCCGCATGATCAACGCCCTGCTGGCACAGGCCGCGCGTGACGGTGCAAGCGATCTGCACATCGAACCTTTCGAAACCCATTCGGTGGTGCGCTACCGCGTCGATGGCACCCTGCGTGACATGG
>NZ_JBFRFE010000384.1:0-4181 GCF_052114665.1 Stenotrophomonas sp. 2YAF22
GGCCAGAGGCGATGTCGGGGTCGTCTTCTGCGATGAGTACGCGCATGCGCGGGGCTCCTGGGGGCGGATGGGCCGCCCGCTGGACAGGGCGGGCCTCTCGGCTGCCGAGGGTAGCGGCAAACGGGGCGGAGGTGGCGGGCGAGGGCGGCCTGCGCGCACCCGGCGCTGGCCCTTCGTTCAGTCCTGCAGGCCGGGCTCACCCTCGGCCAGCGGCACCCGCGATCCGTCCAGCAGGCCGCGGCTGAGCTTGCCGTCCTCGATGAACAGCAGTTCGCCGTTCTCGCCATTCTTGATGCTGCTGTCGATGGCAATCACGCGGCCGTCGTGGAAGCTGCTGACGTGTGGCATCGAGGTGTGGCCGACCACGATGCGCCTGAGTTGGAGACGGTCGAGCACCGCCTGCACGCCCTGGCTGTCCAGGCGCCCGTCGAAGTAGCCGCGGTACCAGATCGGGCTGGTCTTGCCGTCGTACAACGGTGCGGTGGCGGGGTCTGCCTTCACCTCGGCCTTGGGAATGCCCAGCGAGGCCTGGTAGGCGGCATTGGTGTGGGCCGGGTCCAATGCCATCTGCACCGCTTCGGGCGAGATGCCGCCGTGCAGGAACAGGGTATCGCCGATCTGCAGCAGCACCGGCCGCGTGCGCAGCCACTGGCCGATCACCGAGTCGGCACCATACAGCTGCGGGTAGCTGCGACCGAGCAGCTGCGCGCTGCGCAGGTACTTCGGGTTGACGTACCGCAGGTCGTCGTACAGCACCATGGTCTCGTGGTTGCCGAGCACGAAATGCACCGCGCCACCGGCGGCGGCTGCCTGCTGCTGCAGGCCATACAGCAGCCAGAACGCTTCGGTCACCTGCGGGCCGCGATCGAACACGTCGCCGGCGATCACCAGCGTGTCCGTGCCCAGTGCCCAGCGGTCCTGCGTGTCGATCACCCGGTTGGCGCGCAACAGGCGGACCAGCAGCTCGTACTGGCCGTGGATGTCGGACACGGCGACGATGCGCGGCACGGCCGGCAGCACCGATGCCGACGGCGCGTTCGGCGGCAGCACATGCACCGCATGCGGGTAGCCGCAGCGCGAGGCAACCTCCGTGCCATCGGTGCCTGCCTGCACGCTGTGGGTTTCCACCTGGTCCTGGCAGATCCACTGCGCTTTCAGCTGCGCGCCTTCACGGAACAGGTAAGGGCCGTCGCTGTCCACGTGCTCTGCGGGTGCTGCCACGTCGCGGGCAGAGGCCGGTGGTGCGGCCAGCAGCAGGACCAGTGGCAGCAGGATCGACAGGGTTCGGGCGTAGTTCGGCATCGACGGCATCCAGCGGCAGGAGACGAGCGATGCTAACCGCCCACGAAAGCCACCGGTGTGCGCGAATGGGCGGATCAGGCCCGGCCGCCTTCTCCCTTGAGCTTGCGCACGCGGGTATCGGCGGCGCGCACGGGCTGACCGTCACGGCCATGGGGTTGCATGTAGGGCAGCGGCCGGCGGCTGCTGGATTCGATCAGTTGCGAGTGTGCTTCGCCAGCAGCGAAGCAATGCCGTTCTCCCCATTGGCGCAGGGCCACCAGCAGCGGAAACAGGTCCTGGCCGGCCGCGGTCAGCACATAGTCCTGGTAGGCGCTGCCATCGGCGGCGGGCTGCTGCACCAGCAGCCCCGCCTCGACCAGGCGCCGCAGGCGGTCGCTGAGGATGTTGCGCGCCGCGCCCAGGCTGCGCTGGAAATCGCCAAAGCGACTGACGCCATCGAAGGCATCGCGGATGACCAGCAATGCCCAGCGGTCGCCGAGCAGATCGGCGCTGCGGGCCACGGGGCAGGGGCTGTTGGCGTGCATGGCGGACTCCTCGATTGTGGTTGCAGTTTAAAACCAGTGACGCTACCGTGCACGTAGTTTTAAAATGCAACCACATTGATGATGCCTTTGCTTTCCCGCCCCGTGTTGGGCCTGCTCGCCATTGCTGCCGGTGCCAGCGTGGCCAACGTCTATTTCGCGCAGCCGCTGCTGGAGCGCCTGGCCCATGATTTCGCCCTGGATGCCGCCGTGGCCGGTGCAGTGCTGGCCGCCACCCAGGCCGGCAGCGTGCTGGCCCTGCTCGGGCTGCTGCCGTTGGCTGATCGTGGCGACCGCCGTCGACTGTTAAGGATGCAACTGCTGGCATTGGTCGTGGCGCTGCTATGGCTGGCCGCCGCCCGCAGCACCGCGTGGTTGCTGTCGGGCATGCTGCTGGCAGGGCTGCTCGGTACGGCGCTCACCCAGGGACTGATCGCCTACGTCGCCAACCTCGCTGCACCGGAGCAACGCGGGCGGGTGGTCGGCATGGTCCAGGGCGGCGTGTTCATCGGCCTGCTGTCGGCACGCGTGGTCTCAGGTGCGGTAGCCGCCGTAGCGGGATGGCGCGCGGTGTACCTGCTGTCGGCATTGCTGATGGCGGCGCTGGCGCTGCTGCTGTGGCGGCGTCTGCCGCACGTGCCGGTGCCTGCAATGCCGCCGTCGTGGCGCAACCTGCTGCGTTCGATGGCCGATATGCTGCGGCAGGATCGCGCGCTGCGCGAACGCGGGCCGCTGGCATTGTTCCTGTTTGCCGGCCTCAACGTGTTCTGGGCCGCGGTGCCACTGCCGTTGTCGGCGCCGCCGTTGAACTGGTCGACCGCCGCCATCGGCGCGCTGGGCCTGGCCGGCATCATCGGCGCACTACTGGCAGCGCGGGTCGGGCACTGGATGGATCGTGGCCTTGCCCACCGGGTGAGCCTGGGGGCGCTGCTGCTGATGCTGGTCGCCTGGGGGCCGTTGCTGGGCCTGCCGCATTCGCTGGCCCTGTTGCTGCTGGGCGTAGTGGTGCTGGATCTGGGCGGGCAGGCGTTGCATGTGTCCAACCAGGCCCTGCTGCTGCGTGCACCGGCCGAACAGCATGGACGCTTGGTGGCGCTGTACATGCTGTTCTATGCCGTGGGCAGCGGTGTGGGGGCTGCGGCGGGCACCTGGACGCAGGCGCGCTATGGGTGGCCGGCGGTGTGTGCGCTGGGCGCGGGCATCGCCTTGCTGGGCTTGGCTTGGTGGACGGCGTGGCGCATTCCGCGCAAGGCCGCCCGGTAACGCCGACGCCGTTCGACGCCCTACCGCGCGCGCTGCAGGCTCAACGTTGCAGCGCGCGTCGTCCTGGTGCCTCGGGCAGGGCTTCGTCGGCCACCACCACCCGGTTGCGGCCTTGCCGCTTGGCGGCGTACATCGCCGCGTCGGCGCGCGCCATCAGCCGCTCGTAATCGGGATGCCCATCGTGCCCGGCCACGCCGATGCTGGCGGTCAGCCCCAGCGTCTGTCCATTGGGCAGGGTGATCGGCGATTGTGCGATCTGCCGACGCAGGCTTTCGGCAATCACCTCCGCCTGCGACTCGCTTGCCGCCACCAGCACCACCACGAACTCCTCGCCGCCGTAGCGGAACAGGTAGTCACTGCCACGGGTCTGCTGGCCGAGCAGGGCGGCGACGTGCTGCAGTGCGCGATCGCCGGCGTCGTGGCCGTGGCCATCGTTGATCGCCTTGAAATGATCCAGGTCCAGCAGCAACAGCGAGAACGGCGTGCGGTTGCGCGTGGACAACTCGATCTCACGACGCAGCACGGTCGGCAGGAAGCGTCGGTTGAGCAGGTTGGTCAACGCATCGCTGCCCGCATCCAGTTCACCGATGCGTTCGAACAGCAGGGTCATCAGGTTGCGGATGGTGGCCAGGTCTTCGCGGATCATCGGCAGGGCGGTCAGCCGCCGTGCCGGATCTTCATCGGTGGCGCGCTGCAGGCGGCTGTCGATGCGTGCCATCAGCTGGCCCACCTGCTGCGTCTCGCTGCTTTCGCCGAAGCTGGGAATGCCCTTGTGGGTGAACCACAGGCCGAATTCCGAGCTTGCCAGACTGGCGTTGTCGGCACCTGTCGCATGGCCGGCGAGGGTGTACAGGAGGGTATTTTCCCAATCCAGCAGCAGGGCGCGCTGGCGCTCGCGCTCCGTGCTGACGTTCTGCACCAACGAGAACAGCCGGTACGCCGCATCGGTGCGCGAAGAGCGCTCACGGGCGTGCGTGTAGGCCAGCGTCATGCCTTCCATGGCGATGTCCATGATCGCGCTGAGGCAATCGATGGCGGCGAAGGCAGTGTCGTTGTCAGCGGCGTCGGCGCGCAGGCGGACGAACAGTTCGTGCT
>NZ_JBFRFE010000385.1:0-4172 GCF_052114665.1 Stenotrophomonas sp. 2YAF22
CTCCGCAACCTGCGCCTGGCGGAGATCCGAGAGCAGGCCCTGGCGCGATGCCTCCAGCGTGTCCCAGCGTGCGGCCACATGCAGCGGCGGAATGGTCACGGTCTCGCGGCGATCAAAGCCGACCAGGGCTGCATCAACCAGTTCGCCAACGTCCATCACTTCGGGCAGCGTGTTGATGTCGATGCCGGCACGCTCCCAGATCTCGGTGCGGGTGGCCGCCGGCAGGACGGCCTGCACGTAGACGCCCTGGGGCGACAGTTCCAGGCTGAGACCCTGCGAGAGGAACAGCACGAAAGCCTTGGTCGCGCCGTAGACGGTCATGCCAAGCTCCGGTGCCAGGCCGACGACCGAGCCGATGTTGACGATCGCGCCTTCGCCGGCGGTGGCCAATCGCGGTGCAATGGCAGCGGCCAGGCGCGTCAGGGCGAGGGTGTTCAGTGTCACCAGTTGGTCGATGCTGTCGGCCGATTGCGCGGTGAAGCCACCGGACTGCGCGATGCCTGCGTTGTTGATCAGGATGCCGATACGGGCATCGTCACGCAGGCGGGCTTCCACGGCGGCCAGATCGCTGCGCTGGGTGAGGTCGGCCGGCAGGACGTCTACGGCGACCCCGGTGTCCTGGCGCAGGCGCGCGGCCAGTGTTTCCAGGCGCGTCTTGTCGCGCGCAACCAGCACCAGGTCGTGGCCGCGGCGTGCGAAGCGTTCGGCGTAAACGGTGCCGATGCCGCTGGAGGCGCCGGTGATGAGGACGGTGGGAAGCTGGCTCATGGTGTGTCTCGTGGAATTGGAAGGGGCGAACGGCGTGTGCAGCGCGGCGCTGTCGAACGGGTTACTGCGGCGCCGTATCGGTCAATGCGGGGTAGTCGGTGTAACCCTCCGCACCGCCGCCGTACAACGTCGCTGGATTCAACGCGTTCAACGGCGCGCCGGTTTTCAGGCGTTCGACCAGATCGGGATTGCTGATGAAGCCGCGGCCAAACGCGATCAGGTCTGCATTGCCAGCGGCAAGGCGTGCGTTGGCCAGTTCAAGGTCGTAGCCATTGTTGGCCAGGTAAGTGCCGGTGAAACGTCGGCGCAGGCTGTCAAAGTCGAACGGCGCTACGTCGCGCGGGCCGCCGGTAGCACCTTCCACCACGTGCAGGTACACGATGCCCAGTGCGCTGAGCTGATCGACGATGTAGTCGTACTGGGGCTGCGGGTCGCTGACGGTGGAAATCGCGTTGGCTGGAGAAACCGGCGAGATGCGCACACCGGTGCGATCGGCACCGATCTCCTCGGCCACGGCGGCGGTGACTTCCAGCAGCAGGCGTGCGCGGTTCTCGACCGAACCGCCGTACGCATCGGTGCGCTGGTTGGCGCCGTCCTTGATGAACTGTTCCAGCAGGTAGCCGTTCGCACCGTGGATTTCGACCCCATCGAAGCCGGCGGCGATGGCATTGGCGGCGGCCTGGCGGAAGTCGTTGACGATGGCCGGCAGTTCGTCGATCTCCAATGCGCGCGGCTCGGACACATCAACAAAGCCGTTGTGCACGAACGTCTTGGTCTGCGCACGGATGGCCGAGGCGGAGACGGGTGCGGCGTGGCCGGGCTGCAGATCCACGTGCGAGATGCGGCCCACGTGCCAGAGCTGCACGAAGATGTGCCCGCCACGTGCGTGTACGGCGTCGGTGACCTGGCGCCAGCCGTCGATCTGATCCTGCGTGTAGAGCCCGGGCGTGTCCTGGTAGCCCTGGGCCTGGGCCGAGATCTGGGTGGCCTCGGTGATGATCAGGCCGGCCGAGGCCCGTTGGGCGTAGTAGGTGGGCGCCAGCGGGCTGGGCACCAGGCCGGCATCGGCGCGGTTGCGCGTCAGCGGTGCCATCACGATACGGTTGGCCAGCGTCAGTGGGCCAAGGGGGTAGGGCTGGAACAATGTCGTGGTCGTCATCTGATGTGGGGCTGGTGGTCGTTGCCACAATGATGATGACCGTAATCCATGATGTCAATGGTTTGATGATGAACGTAATCCATATGTGCTAGACTGCCGTCCTTCCGCAGCACAGCCCCTGGGGCATCGGGTCATGAAGGTCACCAAGGCACAAGCGCAGGCCAACCGGGCGCACATTGTCGAAACCGCATCCACGCTCTTCAGGGAGCGGGGCTACGACGGTGTGGGCGTTGCAGACCTGATGGCGGCTGCAGGGTTTACCCACGGTGGCTTCTACAAGCATTTCGGCTCCAAGACCGACCTCATGGCCGAAGCCTCCATCTGCGGCCTGGCGCAATCTGYCGACGCTGCGGCGGGCATGGATCTGGCTGGATTTCTTGGCTACTACCTTTCCCGGGAGCATCGGGATGACCCAGGCCACGGCTGCACGATGGCCGCGTTGAGTGCAGACGCCGCGCGCCAGCCGGCAACGGTCAAGGCAGCCTTTGCCGCCGGCATTGAAGCCCAGATAGGGCGCCCTGCCGGCGAGGATGAGCCGATGGGCGAGCACGCCAGCCCGGAGGCGCGTGCGCGCCGGATAGCCCTGATGGCCATGGCCGTGGGCGCGGTGGTGCTGTCCAGGTCCTGTCCGGATGATTCGCCGCTGGCAGA
Organism: Stenotrophomonas sp. 2YAF22; assembly: GCF_052114665.1. Lineage (NCBI taxonomy): Bacteria > Pseudomonadati > Pseudomonadota > Gammaproteobacteria > Lysobacterales > Lysobacteraceae > Stenotrophomonas > Stenotrophomonas sp. 2YAF22. The sequence goes on from NZ_JBFRFE010000385.1 coordinate 2,579, forward strand.
CGAAATCCTGGATGCGTGCCGGGCGGCTGTGATGGCGCGCCTGTCGGATGTGCCCGATCGCTGAGTCGCGCCTGCGCGCGTGCGTCTGGGCCGTCAGCCGGCGCGCGCGATGCAGGCCGCCGTGCTTCAGTCCGACCTGGCACCACCGCGGACCTTAAGCGTCCCGCTTCAGCCAGCCCACCAGCGCCGAAAATGCCGGCGAGGGCTGCCGGCGGTTCGGGTAGTACAGGTGATAGCCCGGAAAAGGCACGCACCATTTGTCGAGCACGGCAAGCAGCCGGCCCTCGGCAATGTGATCGGCCACCATCGGCTCAGGCACGTACGCCAGGCCCAGGCCGTCCAGGGCGGCATTGATCACGTGGATCATGCTGTTGAACACCAGTGGTCCGTCGCCGCGCACGGTGAACTCCTTGCCCTTCTCCTCGAACTCCCACGCATAGATCGCGCCATTCGGGCGATGCCGGATGTGCACGCAGCGATGTTGCGTGATATCGGCGGGCTTCCTTGGCTTGGCATGCTTCTGGAAGTAGTCGGGCGATCCCACCACCACCAGCCGCCAATCCGGCCCGACCCTGACCGCGATCATGTCCTTGCTGAGCGCCTCGCCCAGCCGGATGCCGGCGTCGAAGCGCTGTTCCACCACGTTGGTGAAGCCGTAATCGACGTAGAACTCCAGTGTGATGTCCGGATACTCGGCGAGGAATCCGGCAAGGCGAGGGCGGATGATGGTCTCCATTGAATCGTCCGTGCAGGAGATCCGCAGGGTTCCGGCCGGGCGATCGCGCAGATCCCCCAATGCCTCCACACTGGCGCCGATGGCCTCGAAGTGCGGTGCGATGGAGCGCATCAGGCGCTCGCCCGCCTCGGTCGGGGAGACGTTGCGCGTGGTCCGGGCCAGCAGCCGGATGCCCAGGCGCTCCTCCAGCAGCCGCATGGAGTGGCTGAGCGCCGAGGGTGTCACCCCCAGGCGAACAGCAGCCTTGGTGAAGCTCTGCTCCTGTGCCACCACCAGGAAGGCCTGCAGGTCGTTGGTCTTCACGCTGCTCATGGGTCAATTGTGAGCTCAACTCAGTAATGCATCAACTTTCAGCCGGCTTATCGCGGTAGCAGGCGCCGCCTATCGTGGCGACCTGAGTTCCCACTGAGGCCGTCCGCACATGAAACCCACCACGCTGCTGCTGGCACTCATTGCCAGCCATTTCGTTCCGCAGTCGGCCGTGGCCGCCGAGGCACCGGTCGCCGCAAGAACCGCCGGCGCCGACAATTTCTACAGAAGCGCCAGCGTAAAGGGCGAGCGCGTCAGCTTCCGCAACCAGTACCAGATGGAGGTGGTCGGAACGCTGTACCGGCCTCAGGGGCAGGTGCAGGGTGCCCGCGCGCCAGCCGTGGTAGTCGGTCATCCGATGGGCGCAGTGAAGGAGCAGAGTTCACAGTTGTACGCGCAGAAGCTGGCTGAGCAGGGCTTCGTTACGCTGGCGATCGATCTTTCCTTCTGGGGAGAGAGCGCCGGTACCCCGCGGCACCTGGTGTCGCCGGAAATCTATTCGGACGACGTCAGCGCGGCGGTTGACTTCCTGAGCACGCAGTCGTTCGT
>NZ_JBFRFE010000386.1:0-4169 GCF_052114665.1 Stenotrophomonas sp. 2YAF22
GCGCAGGTGTTGCGCGGTTACTGGCGACGCAGGGTGTGCGCGTGGCGATCACCGCGCGGCGGCAGGCGCCGTTGAAATCGGTGGCGGCCGCAATCGAGGCGGCGGGTGGACCGGTACCCGTCGTGTTGATGGGCGATCTGACCGACGCCGACGATGTGCAGCGCATCGCCAGCGCTTCGCTGCAGGCGCTGCAGCACGTGGACATCCTGGTCAACGCGGCTGGTGGCGCACGGTTGGCCGGGGTGGCCGCAGCAGACGAGGTGTGGGACGAGGCGATGGCACTGAACTTCTCGGCGGCACGACGGCTGACGCAGGCGTTGCTGCCGTCGATGCGGGCCAATGGCTGGGGGCGTGTGATCAACCTCAGCGGGTCGATGGAGCCGCGTGCGGTGAATGCCGCGAGCCCGGCGAAGGCGGCGCTGCATCTGTGGAGCAAGGGATTATCCTGCGACGTAGCGGGCGAGGGCATCACCGTCAATTCGATCGCGCCGGGGCGGATCAACAGCGCGCAGATCCGGGATCGGCTGCATCCCACCGAAGAGAGCCGACGTGAGTTCATCGCCCGCAACATCCCGATGGGGCGTTTCGGCGAACCGGAGGAGGTGGCGCACCTGGTTGCCTTCCTGGCGTCGCCGTTGGCGGGGTACATCACCGGGGCGGTGATTCCGGTGGATGGGGGAATGCACTACTTCGCCCACTAGCCTCCGGCACGATCGGTCAGGGCGTGGCGCCACGTGGAGGACGCGCAGGCGCATACGAAAAGGGCGACCCCAGGGCCGCCCTTCCGCTCACGTCGAGCTCGCCAGCTCAGCGCGGCGAGGCCACCGCGCGGTTGCCCGAGGCACCCTTGCCCTTGCGCTTGTCCTGCTGCGCCGGGGCGGCGCCCTCGGCCATCAGGTTGTCGCTGCCGAAGTCGGTGTCCACGTCCAGCCAACGCTGCGACGGCAGGCCGAGGGCTGCGTCGAGCACGGTCGGCAGCAGGCCGCTGGGCAGGCCGCTTTCGCCGTTCCACATGATGGCGATGCCGAGGTCGCGCTCAGGCACCAGTGCAACAAGGCCACGGTAGCCCTGCACCGCGCCGGCATGGAACACGACATCGTGACCGGCGTAGTCGAAGGTGCGCCAGCCCAGCGCGTAGCCGGCCGAGTGCAGGCGTTCGCGGCGCCAGCCCGAACGCATCTCGCCCGGTGTGTTGATCAGGCTGGAGTGCAGCGTGGCCAGCAGCGGCGCCGGCAGCACGTCCGGACGGTGGCCGGTATGGGCCAGCAACCACTGCGCCATGTCACTGGCACTGGCGTTGACGCCTGCAGCCGGGGCCACGCGGTAATAGGTCGGCTTCGGCGTCAGCGACACCCAGCCGTTGCGGCTGCGCACGTGAGGGCGCGCCCAGCGCGAGCTGGCCTGGATACCGGCCAGACCGAGGCTGGCATCGTTCATGCCCAGCGGCTTGAAGATGCGGCGTTCGACCGACTGCTCGTAGAAGCTGCCGGAGGCGGCATACACGACGTCGCCGATCAGGCTGAAGGCCACGTTCTGGTAGGCGTAGCAGTCGCCCGGCAGGCACTTCAGGCCGGTGTTGGCCAATTTCTGGGTCAGCGCGTAGTACTCGGCGTTGCCTTCGATGTCGCGGTCGTAGGCGTTGTACGGCAGACCGACGCGGTGGCTGAGTACATCGGCCACGGTCAGGCGGTCGGTGGCCTCCGGCGAGTTCAGGCGGAAGCCCGGCACATAGTCGGTGACCTTGCTGTCCCAGCGCAGGGTGCCATCGTTGACCAGCAGGCCGGCCATGGTGCCGGCGAAGGCCTTGGACAGCGACGCCAGGCGAAACACGGTGTGGGCATCGACCGGCAACGGGTTGTTGACGTCGGTGACACCGTAGCCGCGCGCGCTGAGCACGCGGCCGCCCTGCACGATGGCCACTGCCATGCCCGGCACGCGCTCGCCATAGGTGAGCTGCTGCGCCATCGACTCGATGTTGGCGACGTTGAAACCGGCAGCGGGCAACTGCACCTGCGGCACCAGCCCGGTTCGGTAGGCCGCAGGCTGGGTGTGGGCGACGGCGCCACCGGCGGCGGTTTCGATGTTGGTCGGCATCGGCGGCAACGCCGGCGGGGTCTGCGCGGTGGTGGACAAGGCAAGGGGCATCAACATGCCCAGCAAACCGGTGGCCGCCGAACGGATCGGACGACGCAGGCTGTTCTTTTTCATCGGTTGGAACCCGTGCGCGACTGCTGGGGATGATTCTAGCGCCGCTTTTCGCCTGTGCACAAACAAAGCGAAGATGAATGCGCATCTCGTTGAAAAAGTTGGATTTTTGACGCCAGAAAAGCGTGTATCACAAGGTGTCTGCCGGGCCGGTCCGTGACACTGCGTTGCAGCCATCGGCGCCGCCTGCGCTGGCGATGTTGCAGTGCATTGGATAACGTACGCGCTTCACTGCCCCCGGAGCTTGCCATGCCGCTGTCCAACCGCCGTTTGCGGGCGAGGGGAGCCGCGTGAGCGCGGCGCGTGAAAGCGGGGCATTGAAGGGCCTGGTGGCCGCGCTGCGGGAGTCGCCGGCGCTGTGGTGGTCGTTCCTGTACTTCTTCTGCCTGCTCAGCGGCTACTACGTGCTGCGCCCGGTGCGCGAGGCGATGGCCGCTTCGGCCGACCTGGAGACGGTGTTCCCGGCGGCGTTGATCGCCTGGTTCGCCAGCCATGGCATCGCCCTGAAGGACTTCGTCCTGCAGTTCCTGTTCTCCTGCGTGTTCGTGATCATGCTGGTGCTGCAACCGGTCTATGGATGGCTGGTCAGCCGCTTCCCGCGGCGGGTGTTCCTGCCGGCGGTGTACGGCTTCTTCATCGCCACCCTGCTGGGCTTCTACGCGTTGTTCGACAGCGGCGTACCCGGGCGGGGCATGGCGTTCTTCTTCTGGATCACCGTGTTCAATCTGTTTGCGGTCGCGGTGTTCTGGAGCTTCATGGCGGATGTGTTCTCCAATGCGCAGGCGCGGGCCTACTACGGCTACATCGGTGCGGCCGGCACTGTTGGCGCCTTCCTCGGCCCGATCATCACCAGTGCGCTGGTGCAGCGGGTGGGCATCGCCAACCTGATGCTGGTTTCGGCCGGCTTCCTGGTCGTGTGCCTGTTGTGCATCTGGCGCCTGCGGCACTGGGCGGTGCTGCGCGAGCGTGAGCAGCAGCTGGTGTCGGGCGAGCAGCCGATGGGTGGCAGCGTGCTCGATGGCGTGAAGCTGATCGTGCGCGAGCCCCTGCTGGGCTGGCTGGCGATCATGGTGGTGTTCGGCGTGGGTGTCGGCACCTTGCTGTACAACCAGCAGGCCAGCATCGTACGTGCCTCGTTCAACGATGCAGGCGCTGCCACAGCCTTCTTCTCGCGCATCGACCTGGTGGTGAACGCGCTGGCGCTGTTGATGCAGCTCGGGCTGACCCGCTGGTTGCTGTCGCGCCACGGCATCGCCCCGGCGTTGCTGATTCCCGGTTTTGCGATCCTGATCGGCTTCTCGGTGCTGGCCGCATCGCCGATGCCGCTGATGGTGGCGGTGGTGCAGGTGATGACCCGCGCCAGCGAGTTCGCCCTGGCCAAGCCGGCCCGCGAAACCATCTACACCCGCGTGGACCGGCAGTGGCGCTACAAGGCCGGCGCAGCGATCGACACGGTGGTGTACCGCGGCGCCGACCTGACCTTCGCCTGGCTGCACAAGGGGCTGTCCTTGTTCGGTTCGCACGTGGTGTTCATCGGTGGTGTAGCCGTCGCCGGGTTGATGACCCTGGCGGCGTTCGGCGTGCTGCGCGAAGAGAAGAAGCTGCCGCGCGACCGTTGATTTTCCAGGGGCGGATCCCTGTCCCGCAGGGGAAGGGATCCGACCCCATTCTCCATCCTTGTCCAAGGAACTGCCCATGTACTGGATCGCGCTCGTCCTGACCCTGCTGGTCGCCCTGCTGCACGTTTATTTCCTGGTGCTGGAGATGTTCCTGTGGACCCGGCCGCTGGGCCTGAAGACGTTCCGCAATTCACCGGAGAAGGCGGAGACCACGCGCGTGCTGGCGGCCAACCAGGGCCTGTATAACGGCTTCCTGGCGGCGGGCATCGTGGTGGGGCTGATGCTGGCGCAGCCGGTGCTGGTGACGTTCTCGCTGGTGTGCGTGGTGGTGGCGGGGTGCTATGG
>NZ_JBFRFE010000387.1:0-4150 GCF_052114665.1 Stenotrophomonas sp. 2YAF22
CATGGCATTACCGTGCACCCGCGGCCCGACCGCCGCCACATCACCGCCGAGGACGTGCTGGCTCTGTCGGCGCTGACCCGTGCCCGTGGTGTGGAGTTCAACATCGAAGGCAACCCGTTCGCGCCGCCGCGTGAGGGCTACCCCGGGTTGCTGCCGCTGTGCGCGCAGACGCGCCCGGCGCAGGCCACGCTGGTTCCCGATGGCGATGGCCAGATCACCTCCGACCATGGCTTCGACTTCGAACGCGATGCGCAGCGGTTGCGCCCGCTGGTGGCCGAGCTGAAAGCGATGGGATGCCGGGTGAGCCTGTTCGTGGATGCCGGCAACCCGCTGCTGGAGCAGGCCGCCGATGTCGGCGCCGACCGCGTCGAGCTGTACACCGGCCCCTACGCCGAGGCCCATGCTGCCGGCGACGCCCGCGCCATGCTGGAACTGTTCGCCACCGCCGCGCGCCGTGCACAGGCCGTCGGCCTCGGTGTGAATGCAGGGCACGATCTGTCGCAGGACAACCTGCGTGACTTCCTGGCGGCCGTGCCGGAGGTGCTGGAGGTGTCGATCGGCCACGCGCTGATCGGCGAGGCGCTGTACGACGGCCTGGATGCCACGGTGAAGGGCTACCTGGCACTGCTGTAGGAGTGCATGGGACTTCCCCGGCAGATTGAAGCCCGAAGACGTGCGGCAGGTCCCGTGTTTCGGCCTGGCAAGCGCCCCTGTAGCCGATCTTCCCATCGCAGTTGCTGAGACACCCGTGGCCCATGCTGGCCTGCCGCGGCGATGGCGCGCGCCCGGGCCCAAGCCAGACGACCCTGTGGACAAGTCTGGGGTCAACGTGTCGCCCCATGCCCCTGCGCGCCTACAGCTACGTGAATCCTGGCCGCTTGCGCTGCCTGTGGTTAGCAATAATACTAATAGCCCGTAACGGCCGGAGGGCAACATGCAGCACCCCCCTCGCAACGCCCAGGCCGCCATCAAGGGCCGGGGTTCCACGTCCCATCTCGCGGGGCGCTTTGAAAGCACCGTCAGCGAAGCGGTGGACGACGGCTGGGCAGTGGACGGCAGCGAGGAGTTCCTCGCCCCGCGCCTGCGCACCGAAGTACGCGCGGAGACCGCCCGCAGCATCATCAGCCGCAACAGCTCCCCGGACGTCGGCTTCAGCCAATCGGTGAATCCGTATCGCGGCTGCGAGCATGGCTGCTCCTATTGCTTCGCCCGCCCCTCGCATGCCTATCTGAACCTGTCGCCTGGCCTGGACTTCGAGACCAAGCTGTTTGCCAAGACCAACGCGCCACAGCTGCTGCGCAAGGAACTGTCGAAGCCGGGCTACGTGCCGCAACCGATCGCGCTGGGCATCAACACCGACGCGTACCAGCCGATTGAACGCAAGTTCAAGCTGACCCGCCAGCTGATCGAAGTGATGCTGGAGACGAAGCATCCGTTCTCGCTGATCACCAAGAATGCGCTGGTCGAGCGCGACATCGATCTGCTCTCACCACTGGCGGCGGAGAACCTGGTCAGCGTGCATTTCTCGGTGACATCGCTGGATCCGCATCTGTCGGCGAAGCTGGAGCCGCGCGCCTCGGCACCCCATGCGCGGCTGCGTGCGATGAAGCGCCTACACGAGGCGGGCATTCCGGTGGGCGTGATGGTTGCGCCGGTGATTCCGTGGATCAACGACAGCGAACTGGAAGCCGTGCTGGAAGCCGCGCACGACGCCGGCGCCAGCACTGCAGGCTACGTGCTGCTGCGCCTGCCGCTGGAAGTGGCACCGCTGTTCCGCGACTGGCTCGAAACCCATCATCCCGATCGCGCCGCGCATGTGATGAGCACCATCCAGCAGCTGCGCGGCGGCAAGGATTACGACAGTCAGTTCGGCACGCGCATGCGCGGCCAGGGTGTTTACGCAGATCTGTTGAACAACCGCTTCAAGCTGGCGCGCAAGCGGCTGGGCTTCAACGCGCAGAACAGCCATTGGCCGAAGCTGGATTGCAGCCGGTTCGAGAAGCCGTTGCCGCCGAAGGTGGATACGCCGCAGGGGAGTTTGTTCTAGGTCGTCGCGGTCGCGCCGTGGTGCTGTGCCTCAACCCCCACCAAACAATTTCTGCGCGCTCTGGAACAGGATCCAGCTGGTGGCGATGAACTTGTCGCCGCCCTGCGGCCGGTTGCCGCGATGGGTATGGGTGAACGCAGTCGGCGCGATCAGCAGGCTGCCGGTGCGCGGTGCGATCTTCCGGCCCTGGAACAGGAACTCGGTTTCGCCTTCGTCGAAGTCGTCGTTGAGGTACAGCGTCCACAGCACATGCCGGTGCAGCGTCTCGGCCTGCGCGTCCTTCGGATACAGCTCGCAGTGCCAGTACGGGTAGCCGCCCTCGCCCGCCGCATACCACTGCAGGTTGATCGCGCCCGGGCGCAGGCAGGTGCGCGCCAGATCCGCCAGCTGCTCCGGCGCCATGTCGGGGAAATCCTCGGCCGACAGGCGTCGCGGCTGGCCGTTGCTGTCCTGGATCTGCAACATCAACGGCGCGATCAATGCCTGTGGATAACGGCGTAGATAAGTCTGCAGACCCGCAAATACCGCCTGTTGCAGCTGCTGGTCCACATCCTGCCAGCCATCCACGCCGCTGATCCGCAGATCCTTGCTGTGCTTGAGTTCCGGGAACACACCGCTGCCCACTGCGCCGGGTTTCAGGCCCTGGCTTGCACGCATGCGCGCGACGATCGCAGCGCACACGTCGCTGGGGACGGCGTTGTGGATGACCTCGATGAAATCGACCGGGCCCGGCTCGTGCATGCGTGCATTCCTTCGACGGCAAGGGCTTGATGGTGCCGTTTGCAGCTGCTGCTGTCACCCTGCGGTCATGTCATCAATCTGCCATGACCGCTATAGGGATGGCCGCTGTCAGACGCTCTTCGCGTCATGCTCCTGGTGATAACGCACGGCCTCGGCGACCTCTTCGCGCGAACCGAGGAACACCGGCACGCGCTGGTGCAGCTGGTCGGGTTGCACGTCGATGATGCGCTCGCGACCGGTCCAGGCAGCGCCGCCCGCCTGCTCCACCAGCAGGCCCATCGGGTTGGCTTCGTACATCAGGCGCAGCTTGCCGGCCTTGCCCGGTTCCTTCTTGTCCCACGGGTAGATGAAGATGCCGCCGCGGGTCAGGATGCGATGCACGTCGGCGACCATGCTGGCGATCCAGCGCATGTTGAAGTTCTTGCCGCGCGGGCCTGCCTTGCCGGCCAGCAGATCTTCCACGTAGGCCTGCATCGGCGCTTCCCAGTGCCGCTGGTTGGACATGTTGATGGCGAACTCCTGGGTGGCCGCCGGGATCTGCATGTTCTCGGTGGTCAGCAGGAACTCGCCGGTTTCGCGGTCGAGGGTGAAGGCGTGGGTACCGTGGCCGACGGTCAGCACCAGCTGCGTGCTGGGCCCGTAGATGCAGTAGCCGGCGGCGATCTGCTTGCTGCCCGGCTGCAGGAAGGCGTCATCGYCGGGCAGTTCGACGTTGGTCGGGCAACGCAGCACCGAGAAGATGGTGCCGACGGAGACGTTGACGTCGATGTTGGAGCTGCCATCGAGGGGATCGAACAGCAGCAGGAAATCGCCACGCGGGTAGATGTCCGGCACCGGCTGGCTGTGGTCCATTTCCTCCGATGCGCAGGCGGCGAGGTGGCCACCCCAGGCGTTGGCCTCCAGCAGGATCTCGTTGCTGATGACATCCAGCTTCTTCTGCGCTTCGCCCTGCACGTTGCCGGTACCGGCCTCGCCGAGCACGCCACCGAGGGCGCCCTTGCTGACGGCGATGGAGATGCTGGTGCAGGCGCGGGCGACGACCGCGATCAGCTGGCGCAGGTCGGCGTTGATGCGGCCGGCGTGCTGCTGCTGGATCAGGAAGCGGGTCAACGAGGTACGGGACATGGGCGGGCAGGTCTCGGCAACGGGAAAACGCCTATTGTCGCTGGTCTGACTTGCGCGTGGGTGAGCGGGGGTAGGCGTAATCGTTTCCAGAGGCATTGCGGTCGTGGCGCCTTCCCTTCGTCGAGGCGCGCGGGAGGGGGAGACAATGCAGGACACGCTGCAAGTACGTCCATGTAAGCTCGATGGCGCCTTGCTCGTGTGCGCTGTCCTGCGCACACGGCAAGACCGGGGTTGGGC
>NZ_JBFRFE010000388.1:0-4145 GCF_052114665.1 Stenotrophomonas sp. 2YAF22
GGCGAACAGTACCGCCACCGCACGGCCGATGCCGGAATCACCACCGGTGACGATCGCCCGCATCCCTTGCAGCTTGCCGCTGCCGACGTAGTCCGGGGCGAGGAAGCGCGGTGCCAGTTCCAGCGCATGCTCATGGCCCGGCTTGGGCAGTTGCTGCGCCGGCATCGTCTCCGGCTGACGGCGTGGGCCAGCCTGGGTGGCGGTCTTCTTGGTCGCCTTTTTCGTTGCCTTCTTCGCCGCGCGCAGGTCCTTCGACTTTTCCTGGTCCTGCAGGCGCCGCTGGCGCGCTGCCACGCGGGCCGCGCGCGGATCGGAAGCGGCGGCCTTGCGGGTCGCCGTTTTCACCACGCGCGGGCGCTCGGATGTAGTGGCGTCGGCGGCGGCTGGCACCGCCTGGGTGTCTTTGCGTACCTTCGGCGATGCCTTGCGGCGGGCGGGGGTCTTCTTGGTGGTGGCCATGCAGGTCTCCTCGGGGGGATGGGGGTTGCCGGCCAGCGGCCGGCACTACCGGGGCGCGTGCGCCGCAGTACCGGGGGCGGCGTGCGCCGCTCATGCAGTGTCTCCACGCAGGCTGTTGGCAGCAGTGAGCGCACCGTGTCCATCGCGTGCACGGCATTCATTCCGCCACCACGCCTGTCGTCGCACCCTGCAGGCCACAACACGAGGAACGTCCCCCATGAAACATGCCATTGCCACCGCCGCCGTCTGCTTCGCTCTCGCCGCCTGCAGCAGCAGCCCCGTCGCCCAGATCCAGCCCATCGATGGCGTGATTTCCGGCCAGTGCCATTCCGATATGGTGCGCGGCGCGGTGGGCCTGGCGGCATCGGATGCGACCGTCGAGCGCGCCCGCGTCGACAGCGACAGCCTGCACGTGCAGGTGCTGCGTCACGACGGTCCGCGTGTGCCGCCCGCCAGCGAAGGCGGTGAACGACTCACCATCGAGAAGGGCCGCACCAACAACATCACTGCCATCTACTGCGGCTGACCGTTACGACGCGCCGGCGCGCTTGGCCAGGCGGCGCGCACGGCGCAGGACCTTCAATGTCGCCTGCTCCCACTGCCGCGGGCCGCGCAGGCCCGCCAGTGCAGTCAGCTCGCCCCTTTCCCAACCGGCAAACACGCACGGATCGATGTAGGCCTTGCGGCATACCGCTGGCGTATTGCCCAGCCGCGCAGCCACTTGGCACACCACCTCGCGTTGCGCCTTGGCCAGCGCGCGCTGGCTGGCCGGTTCTGGCAGCCCGGTAGCGGCGAAGGTCTGCACGGCCGCCAGCGTTCCGCCCCAGGTACGGAAGTCCTTGGCGGTGAAGTCTTCGCCCATCACTTCGCGCAGATAATCGTTCACCGCCCCTGAATCCACCGGCTGCACGACACCCTCGTCGTCGCGGTACTGGAACAGCGCCTGCCCCGGCAGCTGCTGCACGCCGCGCACCAGAGCGCCGAGCTTGCGGTCGCCCACTGTCACCTCATGCAGTTGTCCTGATTTGCCCCGGAAACGCATCCGCACGCGGCCGCCGCGCAGCAGGTCCAGGTGCCGGTTGCGCAGGGTGGTCAGGCCGTAGGATTTGTTTTCCTTGGCATAGGTCTCGTTGCCCACCCGCACCAGCGTGTCGGCCAGCAGCGCCACCACCACCGCGAGTACCTTCTCACGAGGGAAGCCACTGCGCTTGAGGTCGCGGCTGAGCCGCCGGCGCAGGCTCGGCAACCCTTCCCCGAAGGCGATGGTGCGGTCGAACTTGCCCGCATCGCGAACGGCCGCCCAATCGGGGTGGTAGCGGTACTGCTTTCGCCCCCGTGCGTCGCGGCCGGTCGCCTGCAGATGGCCGTTGGCATGCGCGCAGATCCACACGGCGGTGTAGGCCGGGGGCACGGCCAGCGAACGGATGCGCTGCAGCGTGGCGGCATCGCGCACGGCGTGCCCATCGGCATCGCGATAGGAGAAGCCTTTACCGGCGCGGACGCGGCTGAAACCAGGCTGGGTGTCATCGACGTAGCGCAGGCCGGCGGCGCGCGCGGCGGTGCGTTCGGGTGAGGAGGTTGCTGGCATGCCTGCAGTCTGCCGATCGGCGCGGCGTGGCCACGTCAATAACGCAAGACAAACACGTGAGGGCGGGTTCGCCGCTATGCTCGGCCTTTCACCGTCCCTTCCATTCCGGAGTCATGATGTCGTTCCCGATCCGCGCCCGTTCCCTCTCCGCCCTGCTGCTGCCGGCCGTGCTGGCCCTGACCGCCTGCCAGGCGCCGTCGCTGGATGAGCAGGATTCGGCCACCGCCCACGCACAGCAGGCCGCCGAGGCCGCCAAGGCCCCGGCCGACGAAGCCGGCAAGGCCACCGAAGCACCGCCGGTCGGCAACTGTGACGCCAGCCAGGTGCAGAGCCTGGTCGGCCAGCCCTATACCGAGACGCTCGGCAAGCAGGCCCAGGAAGATGCCGCGGCCAAGCAGCTGCGCGTGCTGCACCCCAATGACGTCACCACGATGGAGTTCCTGGGCGACCGCCTGAACATCGAAGTGGACGCAAAGGACGTGGTCAGCGGCGTCCGCTGCGGCTGAGGAACCCCGCGCCGGCAAAGCGTTTGCCGGTGCTTTGGTTGCGCCTGCAACCGTGTATTGCGGCGTTGCAGCAACCTGTGATCTAGTCGAGGCATCCGGTGGCCTCATGATGCGCTCCAGGAAGAGCACGGCGTGTGCGTCAGGGTGAGTGTGAAGACACTTGGCGTGCGGCCAGACAAGGCGCGCGCCGCCGCGCAGGCGAGTGCCTGCGCAAGGTGAGCAACGCCGTATGGGCGTGCGCCAAGCGGCTTCCCGACGGGCCGCGCCATGCGCGGCACACTCCACCATGACGTACAGGGCGTGCTCTACAGAGCGGGCAGGAGTGTCCCCGTTCATTTCAATCTGCATCGAGGTAGAGATGGCCCCCCGCAACCGCCAAGGGCTTTACGACCCGCGCTCCGAGCGCGATGCCTGTGGATTTGGCATGGTCGCCCAGCTCGACGACCAGCCTTCGCGCCTGCTGGTCGATACCGCCATCGCTGCGCTCTCGCGCATGACCCACCGTGGTGGTGTCGCTGCCGACGGCCTCACCGGTGACGGCTGCGGCCTGTTGCTGCGCCGCCCCGATGCCTTCCTGAAACTGCTGGCCAGCGAAGCCGGCATCGCCGTCGGCGCGCGCTTCACTGYGGGTCCCTACATGGTGCCGCGCACGATGTGCTCGACCGTGTCGGCCTGCCTGGCCACCGCATTCCAGATCAAGGGCGTCAGCTACTCGCTGTCGGCCGCCTGCGCGACCTCGGCGCACTGCATCGGTGCAGCTGCCGACCTCATCCGCCACGGCGCGCAGGACATCATGTTCGCCGGCGGCGGTGAAGACCTGCACTGGTCGATGAGCGTGATGTTCGATGCGATGGGCGCACTGTCCACCAGCTTCAACGACACCCCCGCCAGCGCCTCGCGCCCGTATGACAAGGACCGCGATGGCTTCGTCATCGCCGGCGGTGGCGGCATGCTGGTGCTGGAGGACTACGACCACGCGGTGGCACGTGGCGCGCACATCCATGCCGAGCTGATCGGCTATGGCGTGACCTCCGATGGCGCCGACATGGTCGCGCCGTCCGGCGAAGGCGCCGTGCGCTGCATGAAGATGGCGCTGCAGAACGTGGACCGTCCGCTGGATTACCTCAACACCCACGGCACCTCGACCCCGCTGGGCGATGTGACCGAGCTGGGTGCGATCCGCGAGGTGTTCGGCGATACGATTCCGCCGCTGTCCTCGACCAAGGCGCTGTCGGGCCATTCGCTGGGCGCTGCCAGCGTGCATGAAGCGATCTACTGCCTGCTGATGATGCGCGATGGCTTCGTGGCCGGCTCGGCCAACATCGGCGAGCTGGACCCGAGGGTGGAAGGCTTCCCGATCCTGCGCGAAAGCCGCGAGCAGAAGCTGGATACGGTGATGTCCAATAGCTTCGGCTTCGGTGGCACCAACGCGGCTCTGGTGTTCGGCAGGGTGTGATCTGAAAGCGTGCCAACCAAGGTTGGCACCTACCAGAGCGGTAGCGCCGGRCCATGCCCGGCGAGAGCGGTGARGCGTGCCGACCAACGGTCGGCACCCACCSGGTTCAAGGTGGCACCTACCAGAGCGGTAGCGC
>NZ_JBFRFE010000389.1:0-4141 GCF_052114665.1 Stenotrophomonas sp. 2YAF22
GCAGCAGGAAGAGCGGGCGCACACGCTGAAGGTGTGGGCCACGGCCGATGGCTGGCGTGTGCAGTGCGGTGACGCCGCGCCGAAACAGGTCGTCGGCCATGCCGATGGCCACACCCTGTTGGTGCAGCTGGACGACCGTCGCTGGCGGTTGCAGCTGCAGCGCGACGGCGACCAGCTGTACCTGTTCGGCAGCGATGGCCAGCACCGCTTCACCCTGCACGACCCGGTGGGCGAATCGGAACAGGCCAGCGCCGACGCCGGCAGCCTGCTGGCACCGATGCCCGGCAGGATCGTGGCGACACTGGTGGCGGCAGGCACGCAGGTGAAGCGCGGCACCCCGTTGGTGGTGCTGGAAGCGATGAAGATGGAGCACACGCTGCAGGCACCGGCCGATGGCACGGTGAAGGGTTATCGCGCCAAGGCCGGTGACCAGGTGGGGGATGGTGCGGTGCTGGTGGATTTCGAAGCGGTGTGATGCCGTCCGGTCACGCGTTGTCGATCAACGCGTGACCGGCCACACCTGGCCAAGCGGGTCCAGTTCGGCCGTCACCCGCTCCGCTGCACGCCAGCCAACGCCACACACCGCCAGTACGCCCTCGGCCATCGGCTGCAGGCCCAGCGCCCGCTCGGCCTCGGCCTCGTTGATCGCCGCAGTGACGAATGCGCCCAGCCCCTGCGCGGTTGCCGCGCTGTAGATCGCCTGCGATACGTGGCCAGCATCCAGAGTGAGCGCGCGATAGGCCTTGGCATGGCCACGGTACTTCCAGAACATGCGCTCGAAGCGGCACACCAGGATCAGCTGCACCGGGGCGTTGGCGAACCAGTGCTGACCGGCCAGCAGGCGTTGGCAGAAGCTGTCCAGGTCGCCGGGCGGCACCGCTATCGGGCCCAGTTCGTGTGCGGTGGCATGGTAGTGATAGAGGCCCGGCGGCAGTCCTTCCACATTGCGCGCCACTACATACGCTTCCAATGGATGCAGGCTGCCGGCCGATGGAATGTTCTTCTTGAGGAAGCGCACACCGGGTTCGGTTTCCACCTGCGCCTGCGCCATCAGCACCTGCTGCAGCAGCCGGGCCAGCATCGGCAACGGCACGGCGCGCGCACCGTCGAAGTTGCGGCAGGTCGCACGCGCCTGCAGCTGCGCCTGCATCGGGTCCTCGTCACTGCGTGGCAAGGGCCATGCACCGGGCAGCCGGGCCGGCGCTTCGGCGGGCGGCGGGCCGAAGCTGCGCACCAGGTCCTGCGCGGTCATAAGCTGGCTGCGCTCCATGTCGCCGACACTGTCCACGCCATCCCATCGCGAATGCTGGTAGTGCAGCGCCGATAGCGGCCACCATTGGCTGTCACGTACCTGCTGTTCGACCGCTGCTGCCTCGGCATGCACCGGATCATCGCTGATCAGCAGGCCCTGCTCCAGCAGCGACAGCACGCGTTGCCGTGCCTGCGGCTCTGCCGGTAGTGGCTGCCACTGCTCCGCGCTGCACTGGAGCAGCCACAGGCAGCTGACCGCATCGACCGTACGTGGCGCCGGCAGATGCGCGGCGCGTACCTGCAAGGATTGTTCGAAGCCAACGCCACTGCCGCCGGCAAGCAGCGCATCCAGGTCGAAACGCGCCCGCTCCAGCGGTTCGACGATCATCGTCCTGCAGCGACGGAAGTTCATTCGATGCGCATCCGGAAGCGTGGGTGGCCGGCGATGATAGCGTGGTGGCTGATACGCACCATCAATTCCCGCTGCGCCCAGCCGATACTGTTTTTTTCCCCTCCCTGCCGGTAGTGAACCATGTCCCGTTCTCCTCTTTCCCCTGAAGTGGTCCAGACCCTGCTCAAGCACCTGGCCAGCGACGATGCCTTCCGCAGCGCGTTTGCCGCCGACCCGGCGAAGGCCCTGATTACGCTGGGCGCAGACGCCGACAGCGTGGCCGCCTGCAACACGCCGCTGGACTCGCTGGGCGGCAAGGAGGAATTTGCCCGGGCGGCGGCGCTGCTGAGCGAGCGCTTGGCCGCCACGGGACCGTTCAAGGTGCCCTTCATGTTCGAAAGCGGCCTGAAGGGACTGCAGGACTGACGCCCCCTCAGGGTGCTCCTGCCTGCTGCGGGCTGGCCGCATCGGCCAGCCGGCGCGCGTCGGCCACATTCAATGGCAGCAGAACCAGGGCACCGGCGTCTTCGGCGAAGGCCATGCCCGTGCGCTGGCGCAACCAGCGCTCCCGGCGCTGCACGGCCAGATCGCGGCCGAGCGCGCGATCGATATCCAGCTGCAGTACATGCCACTGGTACAGCGTGCCGTTGGCCAGCGGCTTCAACAGTGCCGAAGCGGCCTCTGCATTGCCGGCATCCAGCTCACCACGCGCGCGAAGCAGCAGCCATAGTTCCTGCAGCCGCGGGTCAGTACTGCGTTCAACCAGCGCCTGCAGTGCAGGCCGGCGGGAGCGCAGCTCGGCGTCCAGGCCGGCGCGCTGCAAGTGGTAGGCCACCGACAGCGCAATGAAAGCGCGATGGCGCGGTGCGGCGCCGACACCCTCATCGACTGCCGCCAGGGTGCGGTCCAGCAATCGTGCGTACTGCAGCCGGGACCCGCTGCCGTCGGCCTGTGCAGTCCATGCCAGCGACTGCAGGGCCAGGATGTCGCACAGCTCCGGCACATCGGCACACTGCTTCACGGCCTGCGTCATCTCAGCGGCCGCATCATTGGCCCGCCCCTGCAGGGCGAGGAGCCCGCTGTACTCCATGCGTGCGCCGAGCCCGCGCGACGTGATGGCTTCACTGCGTTCGTGCGCCTTCTGTACCTCCCCATCCAGCAGCAGCGCGACCGCCTCCAGCATGTCGCCGTGCCAGTTCGGCAACGCGCCTGCTTCCTTGAACGCAGCGACGGCGGCCTTGACCTCGCCACGCGCAAGCTGGGTGCGGCCAACGAAGGACAGGACCAGCGCGCGATGCGTCTGATGGCGTTCCAGCAGCGGCATCATGTCGGCCAGCGCGCCGTCATAGTCGCCATAGGCAAACAGGGCCATCGCGTGATTCATCCAGCCGGCCGGATCGTCCGGATACAGCTGGGTCAGCATCCGCCACTTTTCCGCACTGCGCTGCGGGGGTGCACCACTGAAATCCGCACCCCAGGCGTCCAGGTACAGCTGGTCGCGCGCGCTCAAGCGCGTGCGCCCCGACACCGCCTGGCGGTACAGTTCGCCAGCCGCCGACACGTTGCCCATGGCGTACTGCAGCCGCATCTGCCCGATGTAGGCAAAGGTGAACTGGGGATCCAGGCGAGTGGCCTGCTGGAAGAACAGCAACGCTTCGTCGAAACGCTCCTGCGCCAACGCATCGCTGCCCTTGGCATAGGCATGCAGCGCATCAAGATTGGCGGTGGCCACCGTTGGCAGTGGTTTCTGCTCGCGGCTGACATCGTGCAGCGCCTCACCCAGGTCGCTGCGCAGTGCCTTCACCACGGTATCGGTGGAAGCCAGGATCGAATCCAGGCCATTGCCATCGGCGAAATGCGTGTACACCGTCTGCCCACTACGTGGGTCCACGACCTCCACACCCACCCGCACCTTGCCGTTGAGTTCGAGCACGTTGGGCATCAGCACCGCGCGCGCGCCATCGCGCAACGCGACCTCGATCGCCAGTGCGCGGTCCAGCCGTGCATTGGCCGGGCGCTGCATCAACTGCAGGGTGTCACGCACCTTCAGTTCGCTGAGAATATTGACGAAGCGCGACTGCCCCAGGCTGATGTAGAGCGCCTGTTCCAGGCTGGAATCCAGCTGCGGGTAGGCCGTGCTGTTGCTGACCGCCGCCAGGATCACCCAGTCGCGCTCGGCGAACGCGATCGCCGGCGCTGGCCGCAACAGCGCCCACATCACCACGGCCAGCGTCACCGCCAGCGTCGCCTCTGTCAGCAGCGCAGCGGGGCGACGCCACAGCGGCAGATCCCGCCAGGCCTTGTCACCCGAGCGCGGCCGGCGCAGCGGCGCGCGGCCCCGGATGCCGACTTCGAACACCTGCTGGCGTTCGCCGATGCCCTTGAAGCGCCAAAGGCCATGATCCTTCCAACGCAGTTCGTCCGCCGTCCAAGGCAACTCGCTGCCGGCCCGCCGCGCCATCTGTTCGGCCGCTGAGGACAGCAGCACCTGTCCAGGCC
>NZ_JBFRFE010000390.1:0-4110 GCF_052114665.1 Stenotrophomonas sp. 2YAF22
GAAATCTTCGGACCGGTGATGAGCATCCTTGCCTACGACGACGAGGACGAAGTGATCCGTCGCGCCAACGACACCACCTTCGGCCTGGCCGCAGGCGTGGTCAGCAAGGACATCAGCCGCGCCCACCGCATCATCCATCGCCTGGAAGCTGGCATCTGCTGGATCAACACCTGGGGCGAGTCGCCGGCCGAAATGCCGGTGGGTGGCTACAAGCAGTCCGGCGTTGGCCGCGAGAACGGTATCTCCACCCTCGGCCACTACACCCGCATCAAGTCGGTGCAGGTCGAGCTGGGCGACTACGCCAGCGTGTTCTGACCGGCGCACCCTGAGCACCGCCCATCGTCCGGCCACCGCGCCGATCCGACATTCCGCCGGGACGCCTGCATGCAGCGCGCCCGGCCTGCAGGAGAGCAACCATGAGCACCCATAACGAGTACGACTACATCATCATCGGCGCCGGTTCGGCCGGCAACGTGCTGGCCACCCGCCTCACCGAAGATGCCGATGTCAGCGTGCTTCTGCTGGAAGCCGGTGGCCCGGACTACCGGCTCGATTTCCGTACCCAGATGCCCGCCGCACTGGCCTTCCCGCTGCAGGGCAAGCGCTACAACTGGGCGTACAAGACCGATCCCGAGCCCTTCATGAACAACCGCCGGATGGATTGCGGTCGTGGCAAGGGCCTGGGCGGTTCGTCGCTGATCAACGGCATGTGCTACATCCGCGGCAACGCGATGGACTACGACAACTGGGCCGGCATGCCGGGCCTGGAAGACTGGACCTACCTGGACTGCCTGCCGTACTTCCGCAAGGCCGAAACCCGTGACATCGGCCCGAACGACTACCACGGCGGTGACGGCCCGCTGCGCGTGACCACGCCCAAGGCCGGCAACAACGAACTGTTCGCGGCGATGGTCGAGGCCGGCGTGCAGGCCGGTTACCCGCGCACCGACGACCTCAACGGCTACCAGCAGGAAGGCTTCGGCCCGATGGACCGCACGGTCACGCCGAAGGGCCGTCGTTCCAGCACCGCCCGTGGCTACCTGGACCTGGCCAAGCCGCGCCCGAACCTGACCATCGTCACCCACGCGCTGACCGACCGCATCCTGTTCTCGGGCAAGCGCGCAGTGGGCGTGCAGTGGCTGCACAACGACCAGCCGCAGCGCGCCACCGCACGCCGCGAAGTGCTGCTGTGTGGTGGTGCCATCGCCTCGCCGCAGATCCTGCAGCGCTCYGGCGTCGGCCCGGCTGACCTGCTGCGCAGCCTGGACATCGACCTGGTGCACCACCTGCCCGGCGTCGGCGCCAACCTGCAGGACCATCTTGAGATGTACCTGCAGTACGAGTGCAAGAAGCCGGTCTCGCTGGCCCCGGCACTGAAGCTGTACAACCAGCCGGCGATCGGTGCCGAATGGCTGTTCCTGGGCACCGGCATCGGCGCCAGCAACCAGTTCGAGGCTGGCGGTTTCATCCGCAGCGATGCCGAATTCGACTGGCCCAACCTGCAGTATCACTTCCTGCCGGTGGCGATCAACTACAACGGCTCCAACCCGATCAAGGCACACAGCTTCCAGATGCATGTCGGCTCGATGCGCTCGCCCAGCCGTGGCCGCATCCACGTGCGCTCGAAGGATCCGCGCGAAGATCCCAGCATCCTGTTCAACTACATGTCGCACGACCAGGACTGGCGCGAATTCCGCTCGGCAATCCGGATCACCCGCGAGATCTTCGCGCAGCCGGCGCTGGCACCGTACAGCGGCCGTGAGATCTCGCCGGGCAGTGCCCTGCAGACCGATGCGCAGATCGATGCGTTCGTGCGCGAGCATGCCGAGACTGCCTACCACCCGTCATGCTCGAACAAGATGGGCCACGCCGATGATCCGATGGCAGTGGTCGACGGCCAGGGCCGCGTGCACGGCCTGGAAGGCCTGCGCATCGTCGATGCCTCGATCATGCCGCAGGTGGTCACCGGCAACCTCAACGCACCGACCATCATGATCGCCGAGAAGCTGGCCGATGTAATCCGTGGCCGCGCCCCGCTGCCGCGCAGCACTGCGCCCTACTACAAGGCCAACGGCGCACCGGTGCGCTCGCAGGGCTGACGCAAGCGGCCTGCCATGACGGTCGTTGGTGCCGGCTGCGGGCATGCGCTCTCCACGCCACCGATCACCGTGATTGCCGGCCAGCGGCCGGCACCACAGGAAATGCAGAGGCCCCTTGCGGGGCCTCTTCGCGTTTTCCCTACGGGGCGGTATGCTGCGGAGAGCGGTTCTGGCGGATACTGTCCGCGCCGCACCCATCATTACGATTCCTGGAGGGGGAATATGAGTCTGGATCGTCCCTGGCTGCAGAGCTATCCGAAAGGCGTTCCCGCCGAAATCGACGTCAACGAGTTCCATTCGGTAGTTTCGGTCTTCGACGCGTCCGTCGCGAAGTACCGCGACCGACCGGCCTACTCCAGTTTCGGCAAGACCCTCACCTACGGTGAGACCGATGCCCTGGTCGAGCAGTTCGCCGCTTACCTGCTGGGTGAGCTGAAGCTCAAGAAAGGCGACCGCGTCGCCCTGATGATGCCCAACTGCCTGCAGTACCCGGTGGCGACCTTCGGCGTGCTGCGTGCCGGCTTGACCGTGGTCAACGTCAACCCGCTGTACACCGCGCGCGAGCTGAAGCATCAGCTGGTCGATGCCGGCGTGACCGCGCTGGTGGTGGTGGACAACTTCGGCGATACCGTCGAACAGGTCATCGCCGATACCCAGGTCAAGCAGGTCATCACCACCGGCCTGGGCGACCTGCTCGGCGCCAAGGGCACGATCGTCAACTTCGTGCTCAAGTACATCAAGAAGATGGTGCCCAACTACCACCTGAAGGGCGCGATCCGCTTCAAGCAGGCGCTCAAGCTGGGCAGCCGCCACACCCTGCCGAAGGTCGAGATCGACCATGACGACGTGGCGTTCCTGCAGTACACCGGCGGCACYACCGGYGTGGCCAAGGGTGCGATGCTGACCAACCGCAACCTGATCGCCAACATGCAGCAGGCCTCGGCCTGGATCAGCGCATCGGGCATCGAGATGGGCAAGGAATGGATCATCACCGCCCTGCCGCTGTACCACATCTTCGCGCTGACGGCGAACGGCCTGGTCTTCATGAAGTTCGGTGGCTGCAACCACCTGATCACGAATCCACGTGACATGAAGGGCTTCGTCAAGGAGCTCAAGTCGGTGCGCTTCACCGCGATCACCGGTGTCAACACGCTGTTCAACGGCCTGCTCAACACCCCTGGCTTCGACACCGTCGATTTCTCCTCGCTGAAGGTGACCCTGGGCGGCGGCATGGCCGTGCAGCGTGCGGTGGCCGAGCGCTGGAAGAAGACCACTGGCGTCACCCTGGTCGAGGCCTACGGCTTGACCGAGACCTCGCCGGCTGCCTGCATCAACCCGCTTACCTTGGCCGAGTACAACGGTTCGATCGGCCTGCCGATTCCGTCCACCGATGCCTGCATCAAGGACGACAACGGCAACATCCTGGCGCTGGGCGAAGTGGGCGAGCTGTGCATCCGCGGCCCGCAGGTGATGAAGGGCTACTGGCAGCGCCCGGAGGAAACCGCCAAGGCCATCGACGCCGACGACTGGCTGCACACCGGCGACATGGCGAAGATGGACGAACACGGCTTCTTCTACATCGTCGACCGCAAGAAGGACATGATCCTGGTGTCCGGCTTCAACGTGTAYCCSAACGAAGTGGAAGACGTGATCGCGATGATGCCGGGCGTGCTGGAAGTGGCCGCAGTGGGCGTGCCGGACGAGAAGTCCGGCGAGGTGGTCAAGGTGGTCATCGTCAAGAAGGACCCGAACCTGACCGCCGAGATGGTCAAGGAGCACGCCCGGGCCAACCTGACCGGCTACAAGCACCCCAGAATCGTTGAATTCCGAAAGGAGCTGCCGAAGACCAACGTCGGCAAGATCCTGCGTCGCGAACTCCGCGATACGCCCGCCCCGTAAGGGTTTCGGGAAAGTTGAACGCGCTCAGGCCCGGGTCGGCAACGACCCGGGCCTTTTCGCATGCGCGGGCCCGGGGCCGGTGTAGCATCGCCGCGTGAGTGGACCGTTCGGC
>NZ_JBFRFE010000391.1:0-4098 GCF_052114665.1 Stenotrophomonas sp. 2YAF22
CCGACGCGGTGCGCAATGGCACATGCGCGATCAACATCGGCGATGCGCCCGCCCAGATGCGTGGGAATGATCGCCAGCGTGCGTGCATCGGCTGCGGCGTGCAGCATCGCCGGGTCGAAATCGAAATGGTCGCGGCGGGTATCGCACAGGTGTATGCGCAGGCCGAGGCTGTGCACGGCAATCGGTACGAGCGGACAGGTATAGGCCGGCAGGATCACCGTATCGCGCTGCGGCGCGCGCCTGCGCAGGGTGCGCAGGGCGATCAGCAGGGCATGGGTGCCCGAGCAGGTCAGCTGCAGCGGCGGCGTGCCCAGCTGCCCGGCAAGAATCGTGCACAGGTCACCGCCACCGGGAAGGAAATCGCCGGCCTGCAGGGGCAGCCCAGCGGTGGGAGGCAACTCGCGCGACAGCAGGCTCACGGGGTTGCTTCGGTAACAGCATGCGGATCATCCGCCTCGGCGCGGCCCAGGCAGATGATGCCGGCCACGATCAGCACCGCACCGATCAGGTGATGCAGCGTCAACGGTTCGTGCAGCAGCCACGCCGACAGCAGCAGCACGCTGATCACTTCGAGGTGCGAGGCCGCGAACGCAGGGCCGATCGGCGCGTGCCGCAGAAGGCTCATCCAGGTGAAGAACGCGCCGACGTAACCGAGCATCGCGCCGTATACCCAGGGCTGTGACAGCACGCGCAGCAGCCATGCGCTGTTGGCCTCGACCGGCAGCGCGGCGTCGCCGGCGTACTTGAAGCACAGCTGGGCGAGGGTGTCGAAGGCCATCAGCAGCGGAAACCCGACCAGGTACAGCCGCCTCATGTTCCGGCTCCGACCACGGCAACGCCGGCGCTGACCAGCAGCATGCCGGTCACCCGCAACGGCGTCAGCCGCTCGCGGAACAGGATGCGGCCGGCCACCATCAGCGCGACGATGTTGATCGAGCCGAGCAGCACGCCCTGCGACAACGGCACCAGCGACAGGAAAGCGATCCAGGCGACGAATTCAAGCACATAGCAGGCGATGCCCAGCCACAGCCAGGGACGGCCGAACATGTGTTTCCAGCGCTGCAGGCCTTCGCCGTCCTGCGGGTCGCTGGCGGCAGCCTTGAAGGCCAACTGGCCGCCGGTGTCGAGCACCACGTTGACCAGCCACAGCAGGGTCGCAAGCGATCCCATCTCAGGCGACCGCCTGCAGCACGCCCGCACGTTCGCTGATGTCGCTGAAGAAGCGCGCGCTGCGGCGGATCACCTCGCGCCGTTCGCGATCGATGGTGATCATGTGGTAGCTGTCTTCCAGCACCACCAGTTCGGTCGGGCCGCTGACGCGCGAGATCACCAGTTCGGCATTGCCCATGCTGGCCACGTCGTCCTCGCGGGCATGCATCACCAGGCATGGTGCCGTGACCTGGTGCAGGTGACGCCGTGTCCAGGTGCTCAGTGCACGCATTTCGGCCAATGCATGCCACGGGTTGCCTGGCAGGCCGGCAGCGGCACTGTCACCAGAGAGCATGGCGGCGCTGACCTGCGCACGCAGGCGCTCGTCGCGCAGGCCGTACGGCGGCTCTTCCATGAACATGCGGTCGCGGCCGATGCCCAGGCGCTTGAACCACGGCAACAGGAACGAGAAGCGTGCGACCGCCGGAATGTTCCAGCCGTCGTAGCGGAAGGTGGCGCCGTACACCCCCACGCCGGAGACCCAGTCCGGCCGCCGCGCGGCCAGCGCCAGCGCCAGCACCGCCCCCATCGACAGTCCGCCCACGAACAGCTGGTCGACCTTGCCACGCAGGTCCGCCGCCGCGTCTTCCACGCCCTGGTACCACTGTTCCCAACGGGTCTGCAGCAGGTCCTCGACGCTGCCGCAGTGGCCGGGCAACTGCACGCCATGCACGCTGAAGCCCGCGTTGTTCAGCCCTTTGCCCAGCATGCGCATTTCGGCGGGCGTGCCGGTCAGGCCATGGATCAGCAGGACACCCTGTGGGCCACCGGGAAGAAAGAACTCATGGGATGCAGGCACCAGTCGGCTCCAGCGCGGCAGTCGGGAAGGTCAGCATCGCAAGCGCGATTTTCGGCAACCTTTCAACGGTCCGTCTGGATCAAGGGCCCTTCAGCAACGGTATGGTGATGGACACCTTCAGGCCACCGCCGGGGCGGTTGAGGTAGCCCAGGCGTCCGCCCAGGTGTTCGACGGCCTCATGGGCGATGGCCAGGCCCAGGCCGGTGCCGCTGGCGGCAGTGCCGGGCGCGCGGAAGAAGCGTTCCCCCAGCCGCGACATCACGTCCTCGGGTACGCCTGGGCCGTTGTCTTCGACGTACAGCTCGACATCGTTGTCGTCCAGGGCCTGCACACCGACCGTGACGGTCGCATCCGCGCCGGCGTAGCGCAGGGCGTTGTCGATCAGATTGTCCAGCGCCTCGTGCAGCAGGGCGCCGTTGCCCAGTATCCGGACCGGCTGCTGCGGACCCAGGTAGCCCAGGTCGATGCCATCGCGGATCGCTTCGGGCACGCGCATGCCCACCCATTGCGGCACCAGTTCGGACAGGTCCAGTGCCTCCACCGTCTCCGGCACGGTCTGGGCACGGCTCAACGCCAGCAGCTGGGTGCTGACGCGTGCGGTCCGCTGGTTGAGCCGGCGGATGTTCTGCAGCGCTTCGCGCACGGTCTCCGGATCGCCGTGGGCCAGTGCTTGGTCCACGTGCAGTGCCATGCCCGCCAGCGGCGAGCGCAACTGGTGGGCGGCATCGGCAATGAAGCGGTTCTGCAGCGTGATCATTTCCGCCTGCCGCGCGAACAGGCCATCGATGGTGCTGATCAGGGGCTGGATTTCCTCGGGCACGTCGGCATCGGAAATCGGTGCCAGCTCGCCGCGGCGCTGGGCCAGGCGCGAGGTCAGCGGGGTCAGGATACGCAGGCCGTGGGTGACGCCGAACCAGACCAGCGCGGCCATTCCCAGGGCCAGCATGGCCATCAGTGGAATGACGATCATCAGGATCTCGCGTGCACGCTGGCGGCGGTCGGCCATGCTTTCGGCCACGGTCACCGCCAGCTGGTCCTGCGGATCGTTCATCGCCTGGGTGCAGACCGTCGACATGCGCACCTGCTGGCCGTTCAACTCGCCTTCGTAAAGCGCCGGGTGCGTGCCGCTGCAGTCCTGCGAGGGCGCATAGGCGCTGAAATCTGCGTTGCCGGCGATGGTGCCCAAGCGGCTGCTGTCGACGTTGAAGTAGCGATGACCGTCGGGGTCGTATTCGATGAGAAAACGTGCCTGCGGGGACAGGTCGCTGCTGACCGGCATCGTGCTGAGCATCTGTGCGAACGACACGGTGTCATCGGTCAGGTTGCGGTCGTGGATGCGGTTGGAGTAGTCCAGCGCCACGTAGTAAGCCAGCAGCGTGTTGAAGGTCAGCAGACCCAGCATCGGCAGCGCCAGGAAGGCGAGCAGACGCCGTCGCAGGCTGGGCGGTCCGCTGATCACGCGCTGGCGTCTTCCAGCATGTAGCCCAGCCCGCGCACCGTGCGGATGCCCATGCCGCCCGGCTGCAGCTTGCGGCGCAGGCGGTGCAGGGCGATGTCCAGGCCGTTGTCGGTCAGGTCCTGGCCCCAGTCGCACAGGGCCTCCACCAGCTGCGCACGCGAGACGATGCGCTCGGCACGCACCGCCAGGGCGGACAGCAGGCCGAATTCGCGCGCGGTCAGTTCCAGCGTCTGCTCGTCTATCCACACACGGTGACCGGTCAGGTCCAGGCGCAGCCGGCCGATGCGCAGGTCGGGGTTGCCGTTGCTGGTGACCCGGCGCAGCTGTGCACGCACGCGTGCTTCGAATTCGTCCAGCGCGAAGGGTTTGACCAGGTAGTCGTCGGCTCCCAGGTCGAGCACGCGCACGCGCTCGGCCAGGCCATCGCGTGCGGTGACCACCAGCACGGCCAGGCCATCGCCGCGCTGGCGCAGCCGTTGCAGCACGTCGCGGCCATCCAGCTGGGGCAGGCCCAGGTCCAGCACCAGCAGCGCGTACTGGGTGGAGTTCAGGGCGGCATCGGCATGCGCGCCGTTGTCCACGTGGTCGACCACGTGGCCCTGCCGGCGCATCGAGGCGCACAGGCCAGAGG
>NZ_JBFRFE010000392.1:0-4097 GCF_052114665.1 Stenotrophomonas sp. 2YAF22
AGGACACCCATGCCCCATCCTTGGCAGCGGGCCACACCGGACAACGTGTTACCCGACACAACCACCAGCGCAGCGAAACCACCCGCCGGCACCTTCAACGCCCACCGCGGCTTCGATCAGGCCGCGGCCTTGAGCGGCGACGGTTCCCCAACCGCCCCCGCTTCAGCCCCCGCCGGGCATTCGAAGAACGCCCAGCCGGCCCCGCACAATACACTGTGATGACAGTCGAGAGTTGACCGCCGGCGCTGCCCTCAGGTTCCCGCCACAGCGCGTACAGCGGGCCACGCTAGCCTCGCCAGCGCCCCAGTACCGCCGCGCAATCGGCCAGATGCCAACAGGCCATGTCCGGCCACGGGTTGTCCGGGGCATTGACCAGAAGCGTACGGCTGCCCGCCGCCCGGCCGCATTCCAGATCGAAGCGGTAGTCGCCCACCATCACCACCTGCGAAGGTTCCACCTGCCAACGCCGCAGGAAGTACTGCAGCCCGGCCGGTGAGGGTTTCGGCTCGGCCTCGTCGCGGCCGATGATGTCGTCTTCGGCAAAGACGTCGCCCAGCCCGATCGCCTGCAGGGTGACCTGCGCCAGGCTGCGCACGTTGCGGGTCAGGATGCCCAGCCGGCAGCCGGCGCCCTGCAGCGCGCGTACCAGCGCCACCGCTCCCGTTGCCGGCTGGGAAGCAGCGGCCAGCGCACGCTCGTGCGCCAGCAGCCAAGCGTGCTTGGCGCTGGCCTCTACGGCCGGCAACCCGGCCAGGTGGGTGAGGATGTCATCCTCCTGCGGAATCGCCAGTTCGCGCTTGATCCGCGCGAAATCATGCACCGCCACGGTCAGCGTGCCATCCATGTCGAACACCCAGTGGCGGATCGTCGACAGCGACGACGCAGCCGCCGGTGCCTGCACGGTCAATGCCACCACGCCGGCATGCGGCTGGCATCCACGCCACCGGTCTCGAACACTGCCGTGCGCGTGCCACCGGCCTTGACCGGGAACTCGATGCTGATCGACTTGCCTTTGGCTGCCAGCTTCCACAACGCCTTCTGGTCGGTGATGAACATGGCGATCGCCTCGTCGGTCTTCGGCCGCCAGGCCGCCATGGAGATCGGCTTGCCACCGTCCACCGTGACCTTCACCGTGCACTGCGGGCAGCGGAAATCGCCGGCCTGCAGCACCAGGTAGGCATGACGCTTCCATTCGGGGTGGTCGCGGAACACCAGCTGCACCGGCTTGGCGCCGCTGCCATCCACATCCACCCGCTCCTTGCTGAAGATCTGTGCCGACACCTGGTTGCCCTTGCTGCCGACCGGAATCTGGTTGTACTGCCACAGCGCCTGCATGCGGCGCAGGTCGCGCGCGGCATCGCCCTTGGCCTTGACCTCGTCGAAGCCGGCGGCGATGCGCTCGGCGGCGGCAGTGTCCTTGTACTGGTCCAGCAGCGAGGCACCATGCAGGCGCGCGCGTTCCCAGTCCTGCGCGGCCACGGCCATGTCGTACTGTTTGGCAACGTCTTCGGCCTTGGCTTCCTTCTGCGCCTGCACGGCGGCAGCGGCGGCCTCCTGCGCCTTGCGTTCTTCCTCGGGGTTGCTGCAGGCGGCCAGGGCCAGGGTGCAGGCGGTGAGCAGGATCAGTCGTTTCATGGCGGAGTCCTTTACGGGTGCATCCCGATTCTATCGGCAGCGAAAAGCGGATACAGCAACGGCGGGTTTCCCCGCCGTTGCTGGTGAAGCAGTGTCTGGGTTGCCGGCCAGCGGCCGGCACTCCCGTTTACTTGGCTTCAGCCTTGGCCAGCATGTCCTGCACCGAGGCGGTGGTGATCGGGTGGTAGCCCGGCTTGGCCTTCTCGAACGCCTGCTTGGCCAGCTCCAGCCCCTTCGGGGTCTTCACCAGTTCGGCGTAGATCGGCAGGATCAGCTTGCGACGACCGACACGCTCGATGAACGCAGCGGCCGCTTCATTGGCCTGCTCGTAGCCGCTGCGGATGGTCAGCGGGTACCAGCGCATGGCGATCTCGCCATTCGGGGTGCCGGTGAAGTGGAACGCCTTGTCCAGCGTGGCCAGCTTGTCCAGCGGCTGGGTGGCGCCCAGGCCGTCGATGAAGCGGACCCATTCCTGGGTGCTCCACTCGGCAATCACCTGGCTGCTCGGCACGGTGCCGGCGCTGGCGAAGGCGATGCGCGCGGTATCGACGCTGCTGAAATTGCGCGACTGCGCCTTGGCTGCGAACGCCGGAATGCCCGGCTCGTCCAGCCACGCCTTCAGTTCGGCCTCGGTCACCGCCGACGGATTCTTCGGCAGCAGGTTCTTCTTCAGGTACTCGACGAACTGGTCGGTGTTGGCGCTCTGGAAGGCGTGGTCATCGAACCAGCCGCGCAGGAACGGGTCGAAGGTTTCGCGGCCGAAGCGCTGTTCCAGGAATTCCAGGAACCACGAACCCTTGACGTAGGCCACCTGGCTCAGGGCTTCGTCCGGGTCACGTTCGTTCAGCGGCGGCAGCGCCAACGCCTGGTCGGCCGGGCTCATGTCCTTCACTTCGGCCAGCAGATCGGTCTGGTCGATCTGCTTTTCCATTTCGGCCATCTCCTTGCCATACAGGGCTTCGGTGATGCGGCCCTGGACGTAGGTGGTGAAGCCTTCGTTGAGCCAGATGTCCTTCCAGCTGGCGTTGGTCACCAGGTTGCCCGACCAGCTGTGCGCCAGTTCATGGGCGACCAGCGAGACCAGCGACTTGTCGCCGACGATCACGGTCGGCGTGGCGAAGGTCAGGCGCGGGTTTTCCATGCCACCGAACGGGAACGACGGCGGCAGCACCAGCATGTCGTAGCGGCCCCAGCGGTATTCGCCGTACAGCTTCTCGGCGGCACCGATCATCTTCTCGGTGTCTTCGAATTCCTTGGCGGCCTTGTTGACCATGGTCGGCTCGGCCCAGACGCCGGAGCGGCCGGAGATCGGCTCGAACACCAGGTCGCCGGCTGCGATGGCCAGCAGGTAGGACGGAATCGGCTGCGGCATCTTGAAGGTGTAATCACCGTCACGCGCGGCCTTGGGATCGTTGTCGGCGCTCATCAGCACCATTACGTCCGGACGCGAGACCACGTGCGCGCTGTAGGTGAAGCGCACGCTCGGGGTGTCCTGCAGCGGCACCCAGGAACGGGCATGGATCGCCTGCGACTGGCTGAACATGAAGGGCAGCTTCTTGCCTTCGGTCATCGACGGCGCCAGCCACTGCAGGCCCGACGCGGTCGGTGCGGTGTGGTAGGTCACTTCCACCTTGGCCGGCTGTTCCGGGGTTTCGATGGTCAGCTTGCTGCCGAACACCTTGTCCACCGGGGCCAGCACGAACTGCAGCGGGCTGCGCGCGCCGTCGGCGGCGATCGCTTCAACCTTGGCGATGCTCAGCTCGCGGGTGTCCAGCACCAGCTGCTTGGCATCCTTCTGCTTCCATTCCAGGGTGTAGGTGGCGGTGCCGCCGATCTGCTTCTGGTCGAAGTCCAGCTTCAGATCCAGGGCGATGTCCTTGACGACGACCTTGTCCGGCTCGGCGTACGAGCTTTCGTCGTGGCTGCGGTTTTCGGCGTTCACGGGGGCAGCGGGAGCCTTCTGGGCAGTCGGAGCGGCGGCGGGTGCGGCCGCCTCCTGGGAGCAGCCGGCGGCCAGGGCCACGGCCAGCGGAAGGAGCATCAGCGGATTGCGCATGAATCGGGACCGTTACGGGGAGCAAACCCCAATGGTACCTCTCCCCCGGCCGGGAAGCGTTGCGCGGTGCGGGGTAATGTCCGCCTGGCGCCACGGGGGCGCCACCCTTTGGTAGATGCCAACCTTGGTTGGCACGGATCCATCATCGCTCGCGGCGGGCCCTGTGCCGACCTTGCTGCTTCTGGCAGGTGCCAACCTTGGTTGGCACGGACATGTCAGCGCTCGCGGACGGGCGTGTGCCAACCAAGGCTGGCACCTACCAGGACCGTGCCGTGCAGATGCCGGCCAGCGGCCGGCACTACCTGGGAACCCGACTTACAGCTTGTAGCCGGAGTGGATCGAGACGATGCCGCCGGTCAGGTTCTTGTAGTGGCAGCGCTCGAAGCCGGCCTGCCCCATCATCGCC
>NZ_JBFRFE010000393.1:0-4087 GCF_052114665.1 Stenotrophomonas sp. 2YAF22
CGGTGCGGCGGCGGTGGCATCACTGCCGGTTGCACCCTGCGAGGCGGTAGCCGGTGCCGGCGCGGCCGCAGCAGGTACGGGGGCGTCGGCTGCGACGCTCGCTGCAGGCGCATCCGCAACAGCAGCGTTGTCGACCGTAGTGGTGTTCGTCGCCGGCACCACGGTGTCGGCGGTCGGCGCGTCGCTGCGCGCCGGCTTGCCGGCACAGGCGCTGAGCGCGGCGGCCAGGAGGATCAGAGGGAAAACGCGCACGACGTTCATGTCAGCTCGCAGCAGAAGTAGCGTTGAAGTCCAGGTCGGGCGACAGCCGGTAGGCCGCGCTCAGCTCGTTGTAGCCGGCGGGGGCGCCGGAGATTGTCAGCGGATGGCCGCCCTGGCGCGCGCGTGCGGCCAACTCGGCCAACAACGCCAGGCCGGCGCTGTCCACGCGCTCGACCTCCGCCAGTTCCAGCCGCGACAGCTGCGCAGGCAGGGCCTGCAGTTGCGGCCACAGCGCGATCACCGCTGCACGGTCGAGCACCCCGCGCAGGCGCAGGGTGTCACCTTCCAGCAGCGCCAGCGCCTTATTTGCCATTGCCGGCCGGCCCAGCCTGCATGCTGCCGCTGCGCAGTTCGGTGGCCACCTGCTTGATGCCCTTCTGTCGCAGCGGGGCATCGAACTGGTTGCGGAAGGTCTGCACGTAGGAGATGCCTTCGATGTTCACGTCGAAGATCTTCCACTGGCCGCCTTCGTTGCGCATCCAGTACTCCACCGGCGTCGGCTCGCTGCCGGCACGCACCAGCTCGGTGCTCACGCGCACGCCGCGGTTGCCCGGCAGCGGGCTTTCGCCCTTCAGGCGGAAGCTCGGCTTGCCCTGGATGTTGAGCAGGGTCGAGCCATAGCGCTGCATCAGGTTGTCGGCCATCGCATTGGCGAACAGCTTGATGTCAGCGTCCGCAGCGCCGCGTGCGTGCGTGCCCAGCACCAGGCGCGCGGCATAGTCGCGGTCGAAGGTGCGGTTGAGCTCGCTGTCGATATAGCTGCGCAGGCTGGCCGGGTTGCCGCTGAATTCGGCACGGCGCTGCTGCAGGGTGGTGAGGATGCGGGTGCTGGCGTCGATCACCACCTTGCCGGCCTGGCCCTGGGGGGCCGCAGCAGCGGGGGCGGCGGCCTGCGCCTGGGCTAGGAACGGGGTGGCCAGCAGCAGCGACGAGGCGAGCAGGGCCGGGATCAGTTTCATCTTCATGGTTGCGGTTCCGTTGCAGGCGCCTGCGCGCCATCGTTGGGCTTCGGAGCAGCGCCGCCACCGGCGCCGCCACTGAACATGTATTTGCCGACCAGCTGGATCAGGTCCACGGCCGGCTGGGTGAAGACGATCTCTTCGCCGGGCTTCAGCACGTCCGGATCGCCGCCGGGCTGCAGACCGATATAGCTCTCGCCAAGCAAACCACTGGTGAAGATGCCCGCCGAGGTATCGGCCGGCAGATCCTTGACCTTGCTGTCCATGCGCAGGGTCACGATCGATTCGAACTTCACCGGGTCCAGATCGATCGCTGCGACCTGGCCGACGGTGACACCACCGATCTTCACCGGCGCCTGCTTGCGCAGCTGGCCGACCTGGGAGAAGCGTGCCTTGAGTTCATAGCCTTCGCCACCCCAGCTCCAGCGCTGGTTGGTCGAGGCGACGGCCAGCACCATCAGCGAGGCCAGGGCCAGCAGCAGGAAGGCGCCGACGGAGAATTCGAGTCTGGGACCGCGGATGGCCATGTGGATTACCTGATCAGTCGTGGTGGCCGCGCGCCGATGCGCACCGCCGATGGAGGGGTTAGGTGAACAACATTGCCGACAGTACGAAGTTGAACATCAGCACCAGCAACGAGGCGTTGACCACCGCACGGGTGGTGGCGACGGACGTGCCTTCGATGGTCGGTTCGGCGTGGAAACCGACATAGGCGGCCACCAGGGCCGCGGTACCACCGAAGATCGCCGACTTCAGCATCGCCACGCCGAAGTCGTCCCAGAAGTCCACGCTGCCACGCAGCGCCGACCAGAACACGCCGTTGTCCAGGCCAAGCACGTGCACGGCTTCGAAGTAGCTGGCACTGATCGCCAGCGAACAGAAGATGCCGGTCAGCAGCGGCACGGTCAGTACCGCCGCCCAGAAGCGCGGCGCCACGGCCTTGGCCACCGGGTCGATGGCCATCAGTTCCAGCGCCTTGATCTGGTCGGTGGCGCGCATCAGGCCCAGCTCGGCGGCGATCGAACTGCCGGCGCGGCCGATGAACAACAACGCGGTCAGCACCGGTGCCAGTTCGCGGTACAGCGACAGGCCGAGCAGGGTGGACAGCGCGTCGGCTGCACCGAAGGTGGTCAGCGTGCGGTAGCCCTGCAGGGTCAGCACCAGGCCGACGAAGGCGCCGCCCACGGCGATGATCGGCAGCGAGCGCGCACCGATCTTGTAGATCTCGCGGGTCAGCTCGGCCAGGAAATCACGGGTCGGCAGCGAACCGCGCAGCACGGTCAGCGAGAACAGGCCGGCACGACCCAGCGAGCGGGTGGCTTGCACGAACGGCATCAGGCAACCCTCGCGCGCGGTGCGGCATCAAACGGGATGGGACCATCGGGCTGGCCATGCAGGAACTGCTGCAGCAGCGGGTCCTGGCTGGACTGCAGCGCCTCCGGCGTGCCCTGGAACACGATGCCGCCATTGGCGATCGCGATTACCTGGTCGCAGATCGGCAGGGTCTCGTGCACGTGGTGGCTGACGATGATGCTGGTCAGGCCCAGGCTGTGGTTGAGGCGCTGGATCAGGCTCATGATCACCCCCGAGGCGATCGGGTCCAGCCCGGTCAGCGGCTCGTCGTAGATCATCAGCGGCGGGTCCAGGGCCAACGCGCGGGCCAGTGCCACGCGCCGGGCCATGCCACCGGACAGCTCACGCGGCCAGGCATCGGCGGCGGCCAGCAGGCCGACCGAATGCAGCTTCATCTGCACCAGCCGGCGCAGCACCGGTGCCGGCAGGCGGGTGTGGGTGCGCAACGGCAGGGCAACGTTCTCGGCCACGGTCAGGTCGGTCAGCAGGCCATTGCCCTGCAGCAGTACGCCGACGCTCTTGCGCATCTCCAGAAGCTCGGCGGTGCGCTGCGGGATGGGTTTGCCGAACAGGGTGACGTCACCTGCAACCGGACGCAGTTCGCCGGTCAGCGCCGCCAGCAGGGTCGACTTGCCGCTGCCGGACGGACCGAGCACCGCGGTGATGCTGCCTTTGAGCACCTGCAGCGAAACGTCGCGCAGGATCGTGCGCCCGCTCCGGTCGATGCGGACGTTGGATAACTGCACCAGACTGGGAGTGGAAGCCGACATGGGCACCCTTAACGTTTTTTCGACATTGAAGCATCGGGTCAGACTGCTGAACATAAGCAGACTGGACGGTGCAGTATTGTTGCACGGTCGGACCGTCGCCAGACCGGGACAATTCCGAAAACGACCGGAACAATCCGTCGCGATCACCGTACCCCGGGATTGAATACGGGCGGGTGTGCTGCACACTGTGCACGATGAGTGACCCGGGCAGCGACTTCCGCCTCTACCATTCCAATTCGCTGGACGTGCTGGCTGCCCTGCTGGCGCGCAACGTGCGTGTGCCGGTGCCGGGACAGCCGCTGCTGGCGCCGGAGGTGGTGCTGATCCCGCAGGTGGCGATGCGGCGCTGGCTGCAGGCGACACTGGCTGCCGAGTATGGCGTGGCCGCCAACCTGGAATTCCTGACCCCCGGTGAGTTCGTCGCCCGTGCGTTGAACGCCAATGTCGAGGGCGAAGCCGACGACCTGGACGCGGCCGCCCTGCACTGGCGCCTGTACCAGGCCCTGCGCGATCCGCAGCTGCTGGCGCAGCCACCGATGCGCGCGCTGCAGTCCTATCTTGCCGGGGGCGACGCGCTCAAACCCTGGGCCCTGGCCGGCGAACTGGCCTCGGTGTTCGAGAAGTACCAGGCCTGGCGCCGCGACTGGCTGCTGCGCTGGGAAGCCGGCGCCGACGCGGCCGATCCGCAGGCCATCCTGTGGCGCAGCATCGCCGCCGGCCATGGTTACCGCGCGCGCCGCATCC
>NZ_JBFRFE010000394.1:0-4084 GCF_052114665.1 Stenotrophomonas sp. 2YAF22
GGCCAATGGCATGCGTGCGGAGTCGGGGAGTCATCGGACGGCAACCTCCGGGTCGGATGGAAAGGGAAGGAAGCGCCCCGCCGACGGCGGGGCGTGGAACGGTACCCGGCTCAGTCGCGCGGGCGTTGCGACGCCGGCAGGTCGTCCTGCAGGCGTGGCTCGAACGGATAGAACGCAGCGCCACCGGCATGGGCCGGGAAACTGGCATTGAGGGCGCCACCGGCGGCGGGCGCCAGGCTGGAGCGCGGCCACGGCCGAGCCTGCAGATTGCCGACCTCGCCAAAGGGCAGAGTGCGCGCGCTACCGGCGGGCATGGTCGGGGTCAGCGGCGCCTGGCTGGCAACCGCGCGCAGCGGTGCGTCATCGCGCTGGGCCACGCGTGCGGCCTGCTGGCTGCGGGTGGCGCTGGCGCGGCGCACATCCTGGCGACGGCTGGCAGCGGCCATGGCCACCGCCGGCACGCTGGCCACGGCCATCGCAGCGGTGTCCACCGACGCCTCGGTAACGGCAGCCGGTTGCTCCGATGCCGGCGGCAACTGCGCCTGGCTGGCGATCACCTGCGGTGCAGAGACATCCACTGGCGGCGCCTCCTGCAGTTTTTCGCGGCCGACGAACAGCGCTACGGCAGCAACCGAAGCGGCCAGCGCACCGCCGCCCCATGCACGCCAACCACTACGGCGGGCCTGACGCTTCGGCTCGGCCAGCGGTGCGGGCTCGGCGGCGATGGCGGCAGCCACGGCGGCGCTGAAACCGGCCGGTGCCAGCAGCGACGCCTGGCCACGCATGACATCACCCAGCAGCTGCCAGCGTTCCTGGCAGCCAGCCAGTTCCGGATCGTGTTCCATGCGGCGCACCAGGAAGCGCGCCTCGTCTGCCCCCAGCTCGCCGTCGACCAGCGCCGACAACTGCTGGCGATGGCGTTCGTCCAGGCGTTGCCCGGCGGGAGACTGGTGGTTGTGCGATTCGTTGTTCGGAATGCGGGTCATATACGGCTCTTCTCGCGGGTGGCACTGCCGATGTCCAGCAGCGGCCGGAGTTCGGTGTCGATCGCCTCGCGCGCCCGGAAGATCCGTGAACGCACGGTGCCGATCGGGCACCCCATCTTCTGCGCGATTTCCTCGTAGCTCAGGCCTTCCACCTCGCGCAGGGTGATCGCCGACCGGAGTTCTTCCGGCAGCGCGTTGACGGCCTTCATCACCGTCTGTTCCAGTTCCTGGCGCATCAACTCGCGCTCGGGCGTATCGGTGTCGCGCAGGCGCGTGCCGCTGTCGAACTGCTCGGCGTCGCCGATGTCGATGTCATCGGTCGGCGGGCGGCGATTGTGCGAAGCCAGATGGTTTTTGGCGGTGTTCACGGCGATCCGATGCAACCAGGTTGAGAACTGGGCGTCGCCGCGGAAGCTTCCAATCGCACGGTATGCACGGATGAAAGTGTCCTGGGCCACGTCCTGACATTCACTCCAGTCGGCGATGTAGCGACCGACCAGGGCCACGACCCGATGCTGGTACTTGCGCACCAGGACATCGAAGGCGGCACTCTCGCCGTGCTGCACGCGCCGGACCAGTTCCAGATCCAGCTCCTGAGGTGTATCAACATCGGCCATGAGGGGCCGCACTCCTGTCAGCCCAACCGACGTCGGGCAATGAGACTGCCAATCCCGGGAAAAGTTCAGTCGCCGATCACCTGGCGCCGCACCAGCTTTTAACCACCGTTCCGTTAACGTTCCGGTCCAAGGCCTGCGATCCGGGGCGCCATACCCCTGCTATTGGGATTTGACGCGGGGGAAACAACCTCTGGATCATAGCCCCCTTCTCCATACACAACCGGATGGAACGTCCATGCTCTCAAGCTTCGATGGTCTCCGCTTCAGCCACTGGCACCCCGAGATCCGCGACGATGGCGTGGTGGTCCTCTCCCTGGATCGTCAGGACAGCAGTGTCAAYGCAATGTCGCAGGATGTCCTGCTGGAGCTGGGCGATCTGCTTGAGCGCATCGCCATGGACCCGCCCAAGGGCGTGGTGATCCAGTCGATCAAGAAGGCAGGCTTCATCGCCGGCGCCGACCTGAAGGAATTCCAGGAATTCGATCGCCGCGGCACCGTCAACGACGCCATCCGCCGCGGCCAGTCGACCTACCAGAAGCTGGCAGAACTGCCCTGCCCGACCGTGGCCGCCATCCATGGCCATTGCCTGGGCGGCGGTACCGAGCTGGCCCTGGCCTGCCGTTATCGCGTTGCATCCAATGACAGTTCCACCCGCATCGGCCTGCCGGAAACTCAGCTGGGCATCTTCCCGGGCTGGGGCGGCAGCGCGCGCCTGCCACAGCTGGTCGGCGCACCGGCGGCAATGGACATGATGCTGACCGGACGCACGCTGTCGGCCTCGGCCGCACGCGGCATCGGGCTGGTCGACAAGGTGGTGGCACCGGCCGTCGTGCTCGATACCGCCGTGGCGCTGGCACTGTCCGGCACCAC
This sequence comes from Stenotrophomonas sp. 2YAF22, assembly GCF_052114665.1. Taxonomy (NCBI): domain Bacteria; kingdom Pseudomonadati; phylum Pseudomonadota; class Gammaproteobacteria; order Lysobacterales; family Lysobacteraceae; genus Stenotrophomonas; species Stenotrophomonas sp. 2YAF22. Next base: position 2,474 of record NZ_JBFRFE010000394.1, read on the forward strand.
CCGCCCGTTCAAGCAGCGTGCGCTGGCCTGGGCGACCAATACCTGGCCGGCGCGCCAGCTGCTGGCCCCGCAGATGGTCAAGCAGGTCGCACGCAAGGCGAAGAAGGACCAGTACCCGGCGCCGTATGCGTTGATCAGCACCTGGCAGCGCAGCGGCGGCAAGCCGGTGCAGGCACGCCTGGATGCCGAACGACGCGCCGTGGTGAAGCTGGCCAGCACGCCGACCGCGCGCAACCTGATCCGCATCTTCTTCCTCACCGAACGCCTGAAGGGCCTCGGTGGTGGCGATTCCGGCATCCGTAACGTGCACGTGGTCGGTGCCGGCGTGATGGGCGGTGACATTGCGGCGTGGGCGGCCTACAAGGGCTTCGACGTGACCCTGCAGGACCGCGAGCAGCGTTTCATCGATCCCGCCATGGAGCGTGCGCAGGCACTGTTTGCCAAGAAGGTGCGTGACGAGAGCAAGCGTCCGGCCGTCGCCGCGCGCCTGCGTGCGGACCTGGAAGGCAATGGCGTGGCGCAGGCCGATCTGGTCATCGAAGCGATCATCGAGAACCCGGAAGCCAAGCGTGCGCTGTACCAGACGCTGGAGCCGAAGATGAAGCTCGACGCGTTGCTGACCACCAACACCTCGTCGATTCCGCTGGTGGAACTGCGCGATCACATCCAGCGCCCGGCGCAGTTCGCCGGCCTGCATTACTTCAACCCGGTGGCACAGATGCCGCTGGTGGAGATCATCCATCACGACGGCATGGCGGCCGAAACCGAGCGTCGCCTGGCAGCCTTCTGCAAGGCGCTGGGCAAGTTCCCGGTGCCGGTGGCCGGCACGCCCGGCTTCCTGGTCAACCGCGTGCTGTTCCCGTACATGCTGGAAGCGGCCACCGCATACGCTGAAGGCATTCCGGGCCCGGTGATCGACAAGGCGGCGGTGAAGTTCGGCATGCCGATGGGCCCGATCGAACTGATCGACACCGTAGGCCTGGACGTGGCCGCTGGCGTGGGCAAGGAACTGGCCCCGTTCCTGGGCCTGCAGATTCCGGCGGCGCTGCAGACGGTGGAACCGGACAAGCGCGGCAAGAAGGATGGCCAAGGCATCTACACCTGGGAGAACGGCCGGGCCAAGAAGCCGGACGTGGCGCGCGACTACCAAGCGCCTGCCGATCTGGAAGATCGCCTGATCCTGCCGTTGTTGAACGAGGCGGTGGCGTGCCTGCACGAAGGCGTGGTGGCCGACGCGGACCTGCTGGACGCGGGCGTGATCTTCGGTACGGGCTTCGCACCGTTCCGCGGCGGTCCGATCCAGCACATCCGTGCGGTGGGTGCCGATGCCATCGTGGAGCGCCTGAAGGCGCTGCAGCAGCGTCACGGTGATCGCTTCGCACCGCGCCCGGGCTGGGACAACCCGGTCCTGCGCGAACCAGTGGTTTGATGTGATCAGCCGGGCCTGCGGCCCGGCACCCGCAGGCAACAGCAACAGCAACAGCCGAAGCCAGAGCCAGAGCCGGAGCAACAGCCGGCTCTGGCTTTTCTGTTTGTTGGGCGGGGCGATGTGAGTTGGCAGGACACGCCGTAAACCCATCCATGGGGGCTCGATGGCGCCATCCATGGCGC
>NZ_JBFRFE010000395.1:0-4080 GCF_052114665.1 Stenotrophomonas sp. 2YAF22
GGTCGGCACCACACCGTTGTTGACGTAGTCGTTGTCGTAGCTGCTGTCATTCCACGACAGCGCATTGGACCAGCTCAGGTCGCGCATCGGTTTCAACTGCAGGGTCGCCTCGGCACCGCGGCTGGTGACCGAGCCGACGTTGGAATACAGCGCCGGGCAACCGAGGATGCCCACGCACTGGGCGATGGCCAGCAGGCGGTTGTCGAACTTGACGTCGTACACCGCGACCGAGGCTTCATACCCCTGGCCATAACCGCGCCAACCCAGTTCGATGGTGCGCGACTGTTCCGGCTTCAGGTCCTTGGCGCTGGCATCGAACGCTACCTGCGGAACATTGAACGGACTGCCCACACCCAGCGCGTAGGCCGCGATGTTCTTCGCATACGAACCGAAGATCTCGTTGCGCTCGTCCAGCTTGAAGTTGAAGCCGGCCTGCGGCAACAGCCCCTTCTTCGCGGTGAGGCTGCTGTTGTTGGCATAGCTGCCCAGCGGCGTGCGCACGCTGGTGCGGGTGTTGGGCGACTTGGCACCGACGTCGATGGTCAGGCGGTCGTCGAACAGGCGGAAGCGGTCCTGCACGTAGAACTGGCGGGTGATGGTGGTGTAACGCTGGTGCCACACGCGCTGGTCCGGATTGCGCAAGAAGAAGTCGTCGGTGATCGGGCCATCGATGTAGTAGAAGTTGCGCTGCACGCTGTGGCCGTTGTCTTCGTACCAGAGGCCGGCCTCCAGTTCGTGGCCGCCGACGTTCCAGGTGAACGCCGAGGTCACGCCGGTGCGGTCGATCGCATACTCGGTCGTGCGGATCGAGATCGGAATCTCGCGACTGGTGCCCGGGTTGGAAGGATTGGACGGGCTGAACCAGTGGCCCTGGCCGCGGTTGCTGTGGTTGTAGACGTTGACTTTCAGGCGCATCGTCTCGTTGAGGCCGAAGTCACCGGCGATGCTGGAGACATCATCGTTGCGCAGGCCATGGCCCGAGTAATACGCATCCCACGGGCTGTTGACGCCGCCGCYGTACTGGCCACGCGCAGCTGCCAGTGCACGGTTCCAGTCCGGCGCATAGTTGTCCCAGTTCCAGCCCAGGCGATCGATCATCTCCAGCGACAGGTCCTGGTAATCGGCCTCAACCCGGCGCGAGGCGTTGAACAGTGCGGTGATGCGGCTGTCGACGCCGAAGTTGTAGGTCGCCTTGCCGTTGAACTGCTTGAGTTCATGCGAGCCCTTGCCCTTCCACTTGTCGCTCTCCGAATACGCACCGGACAGGTAGGCGGCGAAGCCCTGGTGTTCGCCGGTTTCCAGGCGTGCATAGCTGCGGCGTGCACTGTCACTGCCCAGGCTCTGCGCCACCACGACACCGTATTCGGTGGAAGGATCGATGGAATAGAACTGGAACACCCCACCCAGGTTGCTGGTCGACGGCGTGCCCAGCGCACCGATGCCGGTGGAGACCTCGGCGCCGCCCAGGTTCTCGCTGATCACCGCGCGGCTGATGTGCAGGCCGTTGCTGTTGCCATAGCTCATGTTGCCCAGCGGGATGCCATCGAGCGTGTAGCCCAGGCGGTTCTGGTTGAAGCCGCGCAGACTGATGCTGGTGGACCACTCGTAGGCACCGGTGGCATCGGCCGATTCGAAATGCACGCCCGGCTTGCTGGCCAGCAGCTTCAGCGGGTTGGCGCCGGGCGGCAGCACCTTCATGTCCTCGGCGGTCACGCGCTGGACCTGGCGCGCCTCGCCCCGGCCGATCACCGAGACCGAATCCAGGGTGGTGGCCGACTGCGCGTCGACGGCAGGAGCGGTTTCAGCGGCGGCCAGCGATGGCAGTGAGGCACAGACCAGCAGGGCCAGCAGATTGCGGCGAAGCGGAGCATGGCAAGACATGGGGATTCCTTGGGCGCGCTGGACGCCGAAGGGCGGCGTCAAAGGAGCAGCAGCGGCGGAATCGTAGAAGCGTTGCGTTACATGTCATTTACACGCCACATACGGATTTTTGGCGATCCGAGTGGAGAATATGACGCCGGGTGCGCTGGAACGAAAAGAGCCGAGCATCGCCTCGGCTCTACGCTACCTGGTGGACGTTGCCGGCCAGCGGCCGGCACTACCGTTACTCGAACGAACCGACCGAGTCGTGGGCCAGGTTGTCGAAACGGGTGTATTCGCCGAAGAACTTCAGCTTGCACGAGCCGGTGGGGCCACCACGGTGCTTGCCGATGATGATCTCGGCCAGGCCCTTGTCCGGCGAATTTTCCTTGTTGTAGTAATCGTCGCGGTAGATGAAGACGATCATGTCCGCATCCTGCTCGATTGCGCCCGATTCGCGAAGGTCGGCCATCACCGGGCGCTTGTCGGTACGCGTTTCCAGCGAGCGGTTGAGCTGGGACAGCGCGATGACCGGCACGTGCAGTTCCTTGGCCAGGCCCTTCAGCGAACGCGAGATCTCGGAAATTTCGGTCGCGCGGTTCTCGCTGTTGCCCGGCACGCTCATCAGCTGCAGGTAGTCGATCACGATCAGGCCCAGGTCGTGCTCGCGCTTGAGGCGGCGGCACTTGGAGCGCAGGATCTCCGGCGACACGCCTGGCGTATCGTCGATGAAGATCTTGGTTTCCTTCAGCATCTTGATCGCACCGGTCACCCGGCTCCAGTCCTCGTCCTCCAGCTGGCCGGTACGCAGGCGCTGCGCGTTGATGCGGCCATTGGAGGAGATCAGGCGCATCGCCAGCTGCGATGCGGACATTTCCATCGAGAACACCGCCACGCCCTTCTTCGACTTGATCGCCGCGTACTCGGCGATGTTCAGGGCGAAGGTGGTCTTGCCCATTGCAGGACGCGCGGCAAGGATGATCAGGTCGGTCGGCTGCAGGCCGGCGGTCATCGCGTCGAAATCAGTGTAGCCAGTCGGCAGGCCGGTGATGTTGCCGCCATTCTCGAAGCGGTTGCGCAGCTCTTCGAACGCGTCCTTCAACGCACCGGGCATGGCCACGAAGTCGGTACGGCCGCGCGCGCCCTGTTCGGCAATGGCGAACACGCTCTTTTCCGCAGCGGACAGCAGCTCGCTGCTGTCACGGCCCTCGGGCTGGAAACCATCGTTGACGATGTCGGTGCCGACCTGGATCAGCTGCCGCAGCACCGCCTTGTCGCGCACGATCTCGGCATAGGCCACGATATTGGCTGCCGACGGCGTGGTGCTGGCCAGTTCGATCAGATAGGCGCCATCGCCCACCAGCTCCATCTTGCCCTGCGATTCGAACCACTCGCCCAGGGTCACCGCATCGAAGGGGCGCTCGCGCTCGGACAGCTCGCGGATCGCCCGGTAGATCATCTGATGGTCGCGGCGGTAGAAGTCACCCTCGGTCAGCTGATCGTTGACCCGGTCGTAGGCGTCTGGTGCCAGCATCAGGCCGCCCAGCACCGCCTGTTCGGCCTCCACCGAGTGCGGCGGCACGCGCAACTGGTCGATACGCGATTCATCGCGATCGCGATCGAAGCCATCGCCGCGCTCTCTGCGGTTGGAACGGAAGCCGGAACGGGCGGACATGCTGCGGTGTTTCCTGCAAAAGGGGCCAGACGAGTGTAGGCATGCGCCGACCCCGGCGACCATGGACAAATCTGTGGATAAGCCGTGGAAAAACGGGGGATATCCGCCTGAGCCTGTCCAGACTGGCGCGAGGGCGTCGCATTGCCTGCGACGGGCGTCGTTGCGACGCCCGAGTGGACCATTATCGCAGATGGGAACCGCCGCTGCTGGCGTCAATCGCCCTTGGCATGTACCGCGATCAGGGCCAGGAACCGGTCCACATAGCCCTGCAGGAACGTCTGCGTGCCTTCATTGTGGATCGTACCGTCGGCATCGATCAGGCCATCCTTGAAGTGGATGAACGCCTCGGGCTGGCCAAGCACGTGCATGTCCAGGAAGGCCAGGCTGTTGCGCAGGTGCTGCTGGGCCACCGCCGTGCCGATCTGGCCGATGGAAGCACCGATCACCGCCGCTGGCTTGCCCGCAAAAGCGCTGTCGCCGTAGGGGCGTGAGCCGATGTCGATCGCATTCTTCAACACGCCCGGCACGGAACGGTTGTACTCGGG
>NZ_JBFRFE010000396.1:0-4076 GCF_052114665.1 Stenotrophomonas sp. 2YAF22
CCCTCGCACTGCATGGAGCGGCGGCATGAGTACGCCTTCCACTGCCATCGAGGGCATTGTCCGCCAGCCGGCCACGGCGCTGAAGATCGTGCCGGCGCGGCATCCGCTGCAGGTGATCGGCACGGTGTTGGCACTCGCGCTGATCCTGATCGGCCTGCAGTCGGTGCTGGGCAATCCGCGCTGGGGCTGGGGCACGTTCGCCGAGTGGTTCTTTGCCCGGCCGGTACTGGACGGGTTGGGGCGAACGCTGCTGCTGACCGCACTCGGTACCGGCCTCGGCTTCGCGCTGGGCACCTTGCTGGCCTTGGCCCGCGTCTCCGGCTCACCACTGCTATCGGCGGTGTCGTGGGGCTACGTGTGGCTGTTCCGTTCGATTCCGCTGCTGGTGCTGTTGCTGCTGCTGAACAACCTGGGTTACCTGTACAGCACCATCGAACTGGGCGTTCCCTTCACCGGCATCAGCCTGTTCTCGTACCCGACCACGCAGCTGATCGGCGTGTTCACTGCCGCCGTGCTCGGCCTCACCTTGAACCAGGCGGCGTTCTCGGCCGAGGTGATCCGTGGTGGCATCCTGTCGGTCGACCACGGCCAGTACGAGGCGGCCGCAGCGTTGGGCCTGCCGCGTGGGCGCCAGGTGCGCCGCATCATCCTGCCGCAGGCGATGCGTTCGATCCTGCCTGCAGCGTTCAATGATGTGATCGGCCTAGCCAAGAGCACCTCGGTGGTCTACGTGCTGGCGTTGCCGGAGCTGTTCTACACCGTGCAGGTGATCTACCGGCGCAACCTGGAGGTGGTGCCGCTGCTGATGGTGGCTACCGTCTGGTACCTGGTGATCCTGACGGTGCTGTCGCTGCTGCAACGGCGGGTGGAGCAGCGCTTTGCCCGCGGCCAGCTGCAGCATGAACGCAACGTGTCGCGGGTATCGTCTGCAGCACCGCGGGCGGCGGCGACCGTTGCACGCGTGCCCAGCCGCGCGGCATTTGCCGTGCCGATCGAGGCCGGAACGGGCGCGGCTGTGTCCCTGCAGGGCGTGGGCAAGGCCTTCGGAGAGCAGACGGTGCTTGATGACGTGCATCTGGAACTGAGGGCCGGCAGCGTGACGGTGCTGATCGGTCCGTCCGGTGCGGGCAAGTCCACGCTGCTGCGGCTGATCAATCATCTTGAACGCGCTGACAGCGGCTTCGTCACCGTGGGCGGCCAGCTGATCGGTTACCGCCGCGACGGCGACACCCTGTACGAGTTGCCGGAAGGCGAGATCCGCCGTCGCCGCGCGGAAGTCGGCATGGTGTTCCAGGGCTTCAACCTGTTCCCGCACATGACCGCACTGGAGAACATCATCGAAGCGCCCATCGCGGTGCGCGGCATTTCGCGCGCCCAGGCCGAGCAGCAGGCACGCACCCTGCTGGAGCGGGTGGGGCTGGCCGACAAGGCCGATGCTTTCCCGCGCCAGCTGTCTGGCGGCCAGCAGCAGCGTGTGGCCATCGCCCGCGCGCTGGCCCTGCAGCCGAAGGTACTGCTGTTCGACGAGCCGACCTCCGCGTTGGACCCGGAGCTGGTGTCGGAGGTGCTGAGCGTGATCGAGGAACTGGCCAGTTCCGGCACCACGCTGGTGATCGTCACCCACGAACTGGGCTTCGCCCGCCGCGTGGCCGACCACGTGGTGATGATGGACCAGGGCCGGGTGATCGAGCAGGGCACGCCAGACGCGCTGTTTGAACACCCGCGCCAGCAACGCACCGCCGATTTCCTGGCCAAGACCCTGTAACCCCTTTCGAGAACCGCCATGAGCCCAGCATCGCAGCGACGTCCCGCACGCAGCACCCTGTTGATCATCGGTGTGCTGGTCATCGGCATTGCCGGCATCGTCTATTCGCGCGTGCGCCAGGACCCCGACGGTGTGCCCGTTGCGGCGACCTCGCTGGCGGCCAGCAACGCGCAGATACTGAAGGGCACGCCCGATCCGAAGGCGCAGGCGCTGATTCCGGCCGGCTATCGCTTCGTCACCCCGGGCGCGTTCACCATCGCCACCCATCCCGGCCAGCTGCCGTTGGCCGACTACGGTGCCGACAGCAAGGAAGTGGTGGGCGTGGAGCCGGACATCGCAAGATTGATCGCCGATGGCCTGGGCCTGAAGCTGGTGGTGGTGCCGGTGGCCTGGGCCGACTGGCCGCTGGGGCTGGAATCGGGCAAGTACGATGCGGTGCTGTCGAACGTGACGGTCACTGAAGAACGCAAGAAGAAGTTCGATTTCTCCAGCTATCGTTTCGACCTGCTGGGCATCTATACCCGCACCGATGGACCGATCCAGAAGATCGCCACACCGGCCGATGTTGCAGGGCTGAAAGTGGTGGTGGGGGCCAGCACCAACCAGGACCAGATCCTGCGCCAATGGGACAAGCAGAACATCGCCGCAGGCCTGAAACCGGTGGAGTACCAGTACTTCGATGATGCGGTGATCGGGCGGTTGGCAGTGATCACCGGCCGCGCCGACGTGTCGTTCGAGCCGAATGCCACCGGCGCCTATTCGGCGCGTGATGGCAAGGTGCGCCGGGTCGGCCTGTTCCCGGGTGGCTGGCCGGACGCAGCGGCGATTTCGGTGACCACCCGCAAGGGCAGTGGCCTGGCCGATGCGGTGACCCAGGCATTGAACACCCAGATCAGCAGCGGCACCTACGCAAAGGTGCTGGCGCGCTGGAATGTGGCCGAAGAAGCGGTGCCGCAGTCGCAGACCAATCCGCCGGGGTTGCCAGGGTTCTGAAGCAGGCGTGCCAACCAACGGTTGGCACCCACCGGAATGCGAGGCGGGGCATGCCGACCAAGGTCGGCATCTACCGGAGGGCAGCCACCGGAATGCGAGGCGGGGCATGCCGACCAAGGTCGGCCTCTACCGGGGTCAGGGCTGCCAATCGATGTGTTCCAGGCGGGCGCCTCCATTGCCGTGAAAGAAACTGAGCGCGGCGAAGCACGCCTCGATGCCGATGCACCACGCCAGGGGATAGCCATCCACCTGGCCATTGTCGAGCCGGAAATAAGCGTTGCCGGCGCGGTGTTCGTTTCCGCAGGAGTGGAAGCCGCCGTCGCCGGGCTCGCGCAGGTACATCAGCCATGCATGCTCCGCATTGCGCAGCATGCACAGCGATGGACCGTCGGGCACCGATGCCCACAGTTCGAACTGGGGCATGGATGCGGCCAGCGCCAGTGCGCTGGCCAGCTGATCGTCGGTAGCGGCGGCGACAGGGCTGCCATCGAGTACAAGTTCGATCACTTCGGTTCCTGCATCGGCATTACTGCCAACGTGCCTCCAGGGTGCGGAACGGGCCATCGAGCAGCACGCCGTCCTTGTCGAAGTTCCGTACCGATCGCCCATCCACGCGCACGTCCTTGGGCAGGGTACGGCTCGGCCACCATACGCGTACCGGCGTGCCCTTGCGCAGCCCCTTGCCGAGCGAGACCTGCAGAGTTCCATCGCGCTGGCGTGCCTGCATCTGCAGGGTGCCATAGGCGGTGGGCAGGCGGTCCACGGCCAGGCCCTCGCCAGCGACCCACGAAGGGGGCGTACCCGGCAGCAGCGACAACGCGTCGTCGTCCTCGCGCATCAGCATGCCGAACAGGGTGCGGCCGTATTCGGCGCCGATCCAGGTGTGCGGCATGTCGCCCAGGTAGCGCGGGAAGCGCAACCGCGAGTGCACGACCTCGGCCAGCACCTGCCATTCCAGCGGCCTGCGATCGTGCAGCAGGCCCTGCAGCAGCTCGTCGGCCGCTTCGGGCTGGCCCAGGTGCACGTAGCTCAGCACGTTGCGGATTTCATACGGCGTGTAGGCATACAGCGCACCGGGCTGGTTGCGCTTGCGCACATCGTCCAGGTAGCGGGCGAAGGTGGTGCGCAGGGCCTCGGCCGGCAGCACGCTCTGCGCACCGGTGGGATCCAGCGCGATCGATACACCGGTGGGATCGCCATCGCCGAGGTCGGCCGATGACGGAATGAAGTCGATGCCCTTCCATGCCATCGTTGCGCGGATCGAGGCATGCAGTGCGTCATACAGCGCCTTGTACTGTTCGCGCGCCCACGTGGCGGT
>NZ_JBFRFE010000397.1:0-4066 GCF_052114665.1 Stenotrophomonas sp. 2YAF22
ACGCATGGGTAGTGCCGGCCGCTGGCCGGCAACCTCGGGATCAATCAGTTGCAGTTGACCTTCGGCGCCAGCGCCTTGGTCCAGATCGCATAGCCGGCCGGGGTCATGTGCAGCATGTCCTCGCGGAACAACGACGCATCGGGCTGGCCGTCGGCCCCGAGCATCGGGGTGTAGATGTCGGTGTAGCCGGTGTTGGGCAGCTTCGCCAACGCGGCCTTGATCTTCGCGTTGGCGTCGTTGATCGCCGGCAGCAGGTGCGCCCGCGATGGGCTGGGCTTGATCGAGACGTATTCCACCTTCGTCTTCGGCAGGTCGCGATGCACGCGCTGCACGAAGGCCACCACGTCATCGCGTACCTGGGTCGCGCTGCGGCCGCTGTTGAGGTCGTTGTCGCCGGCGTAGAAGAACACCTTGCACGGCGCGTACGGCACGATGGCCTGGCCGGCGTACCAGGTGCTGTCGCGTACTTCCGAACCCCCGAAGCCACGGTTGAACACCGGTTGCCCCGGGAAATCCCGGGCCAGGCTGTCCCACATGCGGAAGGACGAGCTGCCGATGAACTCGATGCCGCCGCGCGGCGGCGGAGTGGTCCGGTCGGCGCTGACGAAGGCAGCGATGTCGGCCTCCCAGGCCACGTTGGAGACCTGCGCAGGGATCTGCGGCGGCGCCGGCGGGCTCAGGGCCTGGGCCAGCGGCGCGGCCAGCAGGCCGAGCAGGATCAGGTAGGTGCGGGGACGGGTCATCAGGCACTCCGGCAGGGCAGGGGGTATCCATCATAGAAGCTGGGCTGGCCCCGCGCTTGGCCGTGCTGGGCCGTTTGCGGGGTCGTTCGCAGGGCCTCGCGGCGGGGCGTGCGGGGTGCCGCTGCCGCCCTTGTGGCAAAATGGGGGCTGTCTGCCTATCCCTGTGCACCCATGATTTCCTGCCGTGCGTCTGAGCGGTCGCTGCGCCGCGCCCCTGTTGCTGGATCCATCACCCGTGGCTGATCAGTTTGGCCACATGCCCCGCGGCCCGYGCCGCATCTTCCAGGCCGCCCGCTGGTCCTGGCAGGGCCTGCGTGCTGCCTGGCTGCACGAGTCCTCGTTCCGGCTGGAGGTCTACCTGCTGGTGCTGCTGACCCCGCTGGCGATCTGGCTGGGCCAGACCCCGGTGGAGCGCGCGCTGATGATCGGCTCGATGCTGCTGGTGCTGGCGATGGAGCTGGCCAACTCGGCCATCGAGGCGGTGATCGAACGCTATGGCGCGGAAATCCATGAACTGGCCGGCCGCGCCAAGGACATGGGCTCGGCGGCGGTGTTCGTGCTGATGATGAACGTGCTGCTGTGCTGGGCCCTGGTGCTGGTGCCGCGGTTGTTCCCGGCCAGCGTCGGCTGATCCTTCTTCCTCCCCCTTGTTGAAGACTTCCCATGTCCCTTGAGCTTCTCGCCGATCCGAACGTCTGGTTGACCCTGTTCACCTTGAGCGCGCTGGAAATCGTGCTCGGCATCGACAATCTGGTGTTCATCTCCATCGCCGTCAGCAAGCTGCCCGAAGAGCGCCGCCCGTTCGCGCGCCGCCTCGGCATCGCGGTGGCCTGCATTACCCGTATCGGCCTGCTGGTCTCGCTGGCGTACCTGGCGCACATGCAGGCAAACCTGTTCACCGTGGCCGGCATGGGCATCTCCATCCGCGACCTGGTGCTGATCGTCGGTGGCCTGTTCCTGATCATCAAGGGCTGGATGGAGATCAAGGAGATGATCACCGGTGGCGAGGACGAGGACCCGACCACCACCAAGACCTCGGCCGTGTTCGGCTACGTGATCGCGCAGATCGCGATCATCGACATCGTGTTCTCGCTGGACTCGGTGATCACCGCTGTCGGCATCGCCGACCACGTGCCGGTGATGGTGGCTGCGATCCTGTTGTCGGTGGCGGTGATGCTGCTGGCGGCCAACCCGCTGGGCCGCTTCATCGATGCCAACCCGACCGTGAAGATGCTGGCCCTGGCCTTCATCCTGCTGATCGGCGCGGTGTTGATCCTGGACGGCCTGGACGTGCACGTTCCCAAGCCCTACATCTACGCCGCGATGGGCTTCTCGGTGCTGGTGGAGTGGCTGAACCTGCTGATGCGCCGCCGCGCACGCGAACACCACGTGCCGGGCGCCGGCGACTGGTAAGCAATTCCCGAACCCCCGGCCAGCGCCGGGGGTTCTGCGTTCCAGGCGCCGCCGCGCTCGCCGGGCATGGCCCGGCGCCACCGAAGCGTGGGCCATGCCTGGCGGGGCTTCTTCCCGCAATGCCGGCTTGCACCTTCCACTTGTGAATCGGGATCAACAGTGTTTTCCCGTGCCGAGGCTTACTCCCGGCCGGCAAAGCGCGCAGGCTACGCGCTCATTTTCCACAGGGCCTGCCCCACGCAGGCAATCCCCATGAATTCCAGAGCCGCATTGCTGGCACTCGCCGTCGGCGCCTTCGCCATTGGCACCACCGAGTTCACCCCGATGGGCCTGCTGCCGGTCATCGCCAGCGGAGTGGGCGTCAGCATCCCCACCGCCGGCATGCTGATCACCGCCTATGCGGTGGGCGTGATGCTGGGCGCACCGGTGATGACCCTGCTGATGGGACGCTTCGGCAAGCGCACCGCGCTGATGCTGCTGATGTCGATCTTCGTGGTCGGCAACCTGCTGTCGGCGCTGGCCCCGAACTACGGCCTGCTGCTGCTGTCACGGTTGGTGACCAGCCTCAATCACGGTGCGTTCTTCGGCATCGGCGCGGTGGTCGCCGCCAGCCTGGTGCCGAAGGAGAAGCAGGCCGCGGCGGTGGCGACGATGTTCATGGGCCTGACCATCGCCAACATCGGCGGCGTGCCGCTGGCGACCTGGGTCGGCCAGCAGCTGGGCTGGCGCCTGGCCTTTGCCGGCACCGCCGTACTCGGTGTGGTTGCGATCACCGCGTTGGCCATGGCACTGCCGCCGTCGGCCGCGGGCGCGCGCCCGGATGTCCGGCGTGAACTGAAATCGATCATGCAGCCGCAGGTGCTGCTGGCGATGGCCACTACGGTGCTGGGTGCAGGTGCGATGTTCACCCTCTACACCTACGTGGCGCCGGTGCTGACTGAACTGACCGGTGCGTCGAATGCCTTCATCGCGTTGTCGCTGGCATTGATCGGCATCGGCTTTACCTTCGGTAACGGTATTGGCGGGCGCCTGGCCGACTGGTCGCTGGACGGCGCCACCCGGATCCTGCTGGCAGTACTTGCGGTGCTGATGTTCGTGCTGCCGCTGGCTTTCATGAGCCACGCGACTGCGGCGCTGGGTGTACTGCTGTTCGGTGCGGCGACCTTCGCCATCGTGCCGCCGTTGCAGATCCGGGTGATGCAGGCGGCCAGCGAGGCGCCGGGTCTGGCGTCGTCGATCAACGTCGGTGCATTCAACCTCGGCAATGCACTGGGCGCGGCGCTGGGTGGTGCGGTGATCAGCCTGGGGCTGGGGTACGCGGCGATTCCGGTGGCCGGTGGGCTGCTGGCAGCGTCGGCGCTGCTGCTGGCGTGGCTGGGGCGGGCACGCGTGCCGGTTGCTGAGGCTTGCTGAGAGGTGTGTTCCGGCAGGGCTGCGCCCTGCACCCGCAGAGGCGGTAGTGCCGGCCGCTGGCCGGCAACCTCAACAGCAACGGCGGGCATTCCGTGGGATGGCGGGGTGAGTCCGGTGGCAGGGGACGGCGCAAGTACGTCCCTGTAGCCTCGGTCGCGCCTTGCTCGTCTGCGCTGTCCTGCGCACACGGCAAGACCCGGGTTGGGCGTCCTGCCCAACCCGCCCGAGGCATGCCTCGGGCCCATCGCGCTCACGCCCCCGCAAACTGACCCACCCCGCCTTCGACAGTCTCCCGCGATCTGTCGGAACCTGCTGCTGATGGTGGGTGCCGACCGTTGGTCGGCACGAATGCCTGGAGCATGGGCTTTCGCTTTTGCTCTTTTTGATCTTTCCCGCGGTGCGCAGGAAACCGTCCGTGGCCGGGAGGGTGGGTTGGCTGGGGGCGTGAGCCGCATGGATGCGGCGACCGAGCTTACATGGACGTACTTGCAGCGTCC
>NZ_JBFRFE010000398.1:0-4064 GCF_052114665.1 Stenotrophomonas sp. 2YAF22
GGTCGGCCTTGCGCTGCTGCAGCTCGGCGATCCGTTCCTCGACGCTGCCGGCGGTGATCAGCTTGTAGACGAACACCGGCTGGTCCTGGCCGATGCGATGGGCACGGTCGGTGGCCTGGTTCTCGGCGGCCGGGTTCCACCAGGGATCGAAGTGGATGACGGTGTCGGCGGCCGTCAGATTCAGGCCTACGCCACCGGCCTTCAGGCTGATCAGGAACACCGGAACCTCGCCCTGCATGAAGCGCTGCACCGGCGTGACCCGGTTCTGGGTGTCGCCGGTCAGGGTCACGTAGGCCAGGCCCAATGCATCCAATGCCTGCGCAATCAGGGCCAGCATGCCGGTGAACTGCGAGAACAGCAGGATGCGCCGTCCTTCTTCGACCATGGAGGGCAGCATCTCGCGCAGCAGGTCCAGCTTGGCCGAACCGGCAGCGCGAGCGGGTGTCTCGCCTGGCAGCAGACGCGGATCGCAGCAGACCTGGCGCAACTTCAGCAACGCGTCCAGTACCACGATGTGATTGCGCGCCAGTCCGCTGCCGTTGATCGCATCGCGGACCTGCTTTTCCATTGCCGCACGCACGGTTTCGTAGAGATCGCGCTGGGCGCCTTCCATCGCCACCGTGCGGGTGATGACCGTCTTTGGTGGAAGCTCGGAAGCGACCTGGTCCTTGCGCCGGCGCAGGATGAAAGGTCGCAGCCGCTGGGCCAGCAGCTGAGCACGCCGCTGGTCGCTGCCGCGTTCGATGGGATGGCGCCAGTGCTGGTTGAACTGTTTTTCGCTGCCGAGCAGGCCGGGCAGCAGGAAGTCGAACTGCGTCCACAGCTCGCCCAGATGGTTCTCCAGCGGGGTGCCGGTCAGGCACAGGCGATGACGCGCCTGCAGCGTGCGCAGCGTGGCCGCCGCGCGCGACCTGGGATTCTTCACCTGCTGTGCCTCATCCAGGATCAGCAGATGGTAGGAATGCGCCTGCAGCGCCTGTTCGTCGCGCCAGAGCAGGGGGTAGGTGGTCAGTATCAGATCATGTGCGGCAATGGCGCCGAACTGCGTGTCACGTGCGGGTCCGTGCAGGGCCAGTACGCGCAGATCCGGGGTGAAGCGCGCAGCTTCACTCTGCCAGTTGTGCAGCAGTGACGTCGGCATGACCACCAGTGCCGGTTTGTCCAGGCGGCCGCTCTGCTTTTCAACCAGGAGATGGGCCAGCGTCTGCAGTGTCTTGCCCAGGCCCATGTCATCGGCCAGCACGCCGCCCAGACCCTGCTGGCGCAGGTACTGCAGCCAGGACAGGCCTTCAAGCTGGTAGCTGCGCAGCGTCGCGCGCAAGCCCTGGGGCGCCGGGACAGCGGTCATCGCCGGTGCGTCCAGCAGGCGCTGAACGCGTGCGCGGGTATCGTTGCTGCTGTGCAGTCGCAGCTGCGCGGCTTCCTGCAGTGCCTGCAGGCGTCCGCGATCGTGCGCCTGCAGGCGCAACGGTTGCCCGTGGTCGCCGAACAGATCCGCCAGCAGCGCGATCACCGGTTTCAGGCGGCCTGCGCGCAGGGCCAGGCGTTCATTGCCGGCCGTCGTCAGAAGTACGTTCTCGTCATCGCCGATCGCGTCCAGCTGGCCGCGCAGCCAGCGCGGATCGGACTGCAGTACGCCCTGCAACAGCGGAACCAGCGCAACGCTGCGGCCATCGACGTCAATGGTCAGGGCCAGGTCGAATGCAGTGCTGTCGGTGGGCATCGACCGCACATCCAGGTCGATCTCCTCCACCCGGGTGATGCGATGGCGGAAGGCATCGTCAGTCTCGATCTTCCAGCCCAGCGCTTCCAGCCGCAGCACGTCCTCCAGCAGGAAGCGGGTCCAGTCGAAACTGCGCAGCTCGAACAACGGGCCGCCGCCGTCCAGCACGACGCGCGGTTGCCGCTCGCGGTGCAGGTGGACGCTGTGCAGTTCAGCTTCACGCCGTGCCTCCCCGGCCAGGTCACGCGGCAGCAGGTAGAGCTGGCCCTCGGCGTCGTGCACGAACAGCGATGGGTCGTCGAGAAAACGCACGTGTTCGTCGTACTCGAACGCTACGGTGGCGACGTCGAGCCATTGCGAGGGGTCACGATCGGTGAGCCAGGCAGGTCGGTATTCCATGCTGTGCAGATGCAGGATCGGCGTCATCGCCTGGATCTGCAGGGTAGGCAATATCGGATCGGCGGCCGCACGCAGCGAACCCGGTTCACCCTCCAGTGAGTTCCGCAGTGCGGCCAGCAACACGGCGGCGACATGCTCGCAGTGCGTGCCAGCCGGACAGGTGCAGCGACTCTGCAGGGGGCTGTGCGGGGTGCGGGCGCTGGCATCCAGGTCGATCGCTACCTGCCAGCCCTCGACCTGGGCGGTCAGCAGCGGTGACCGGTAGCCCAGCTCGCGCACTGCCGACACGTGGTGGTTGCCCTTTTCCAGCGTCCCGGCATCCAGCCAGCGGGACAGTTCCCCTCCGGTGAATACTTCGGCCATGCGTCGTCCTGTCCTCTCCATCTACAGCACGCGTTGCCAAGGGCACCGCAAGCGGGAAAGGGAACATTCTACGGATTGGCAGCCCGGCATGCCGGTTCATGCTGCGGCGCATCTCAGCCGGCGTCGGGTGTGCCGCTAGAATGGCGGCATTCTCACCGGGTAGGGCAGTAGAGATGCAGCAATCAACTTCCAGCGGCACGCGCAGCAAGCGTTTCGCCTCTGCGGCGCAGGCCCTGCAGGGCGTGGTCGCCGATGGCCAGACCCTGGCCGTGGGGGGCTTCGGCCTGTGCGGCATTCCCGAGGCACTGATCGCCGCGCTGCGCGACAGTGGTGCCAAAGGCCTGACCGTGATCTCCAACAACGCCGGCGTCGATGGCTTCGGCCTGGGCCAGCTGCTGGAAACCCGGCAGATCAGCAAGATGATTTCGTCGTACGTGGGCGAGAACAAGGAATTCGAACGACAGTTCCTGGCCGGCGAGCTGGAGCTGGAGTTCAATCCGCAGGGCACCCTGGCCGAGCGCCTGCGTGCCGGCGGGGCGGGTATCCCAGCGTTCTTCACCGCCACCGGTTACGGCACCGTGGTCGCCGAGGGCAAGGAAACCCGCGAGTTCGATGGCAAGCACTATGTGATGGAAACCGCGCTGCGCGCCGACGTTGCCCTGGTCAAGGCCTGGAAGGCCGACGAGGCCGGCAACCTGGTGTTCCGCAAGACCGCGCGCAACTTCAACCCGGCCTGTGCGATGGCCGGCAAGGTCTGCATCGTGGAAGTGGAGGAGGTGGTGCCGGTCGGCAGCATCGATCCGGACCAGGTGCATCTGCCGGGCATCTACGTGCACCGCATCGTGCACAACCCCACCCCTGAAAAACGTATCGAACAGCGCACCATCCGTGCGGAGGGCAACTGACATGGCATGGACCCGCGATGAGATGGCGGCGCGCGCTGCGCGTGAACTGACTGATGGCGCCTACGTGAACCTGGGCATCGGCCTGCCGACGCTGGTGGCCAACCACATCCCCGAGGGCGTGGACGTATGGCTGCAGTCGGAAAACGGCCTGCTGGGCATCGGTCCGTTCCCGACCGAGGCCGAGGTGGACGCCGACCTGATCAATGCTGGCAAGCAGACGGTGACTGCGCGCGCCGGTGCCAGCTACTTCGGCAGCCATGACAGCTTTGCGATGATCCGTGGTGGCCACGTCAACCTGGCCATCCTCGGCGCGATGCAGGTGACCGACAAGGGCGACCTGGCCAACTGGATGGTGCCCGGCAAGATGGTCAAGGGCATGGGCGGCGCGATGGACCTGGTGGCCGGCGTGCAGCGCGTGGTGGTGCTGATGGAGCACACCGCCAAGAACGGCGAGCACAAGATCCTGGCCGAATGCACGCTGCCGCTGACCGGTGTGGGCGTGGTCGACCGCATCATCACCGACCTGGCGGTGTTCGATGTGACCGATGACGGTCTGGTGCTGGTGGAGACCGCCGCGGGCGTGGGCGAGGATGAGTTGAAGGAAAAGACCGGCGTCGCGTTCCGCTGACGGGCATCGGTCCCGTGCCCCGCAGGGCCAGCATCAGTGCTGGTCC
>NZ_JBFRFE010000399.1:0-4036 GCF_052114665.1 Stenotrophomonas sp. 2YAF22
CTGTCACCCTCATCCTTCAGCGCGGGATAGGCCGGCACGCCGGCCTCGCCCGGTACCTGCAGCGGAATCGGCGAGGCCGGGAACGTGCGCAGGCCATCGGCCGCCATCTCGCGCCCGGCACGTGCGGCGAACGCATCGCCGGCACGGCCACCGAACTTCGCACGCAGCACATCGAGGTCGCGCGAGGTTGCCAGCACCTTGCCCTGCTCATCGCGCAGGCGCAGGTTCATGTGCAGGTGCGGCTCGATTGAACCGGGCTCGAAATCGATCGCGGCCACCGTTGCCCCGGTTGCCCGTGACAGGAAGCGCGCCAGCTCACCGGTGATCGCATCGGCACTGGGCTGCGGGAACGCTTCGTAGAACGCGCGCGCGAAATCCGGCGCCGGCACGTAGTTGCGCCGCATCGCCTTGGGCAGGCTGCGGATCAGCGCGGCCGCCTTGTCGGCAACGAAACCGGGCGCCAACCATCCCAACTGCACCGCATCCAATGCATTGAGCAGGTGCAGCGGGACGTCCAGTGTCACGCCGTCATCTTCGGCCCCGGGTTCGAAGCGGTAGTGCAGCGGCAACCGCGCCTGGCCCAACGCCAGGTACTTCGGGTAGCGCTCCTGCTCGCTGCCTTCGCCCGGCAGCAGATCCACCAGCGACCAGTGCAGGCCCTTGCGCTGTTCCGGCGGCAACGCCTTCCACCACGCATCCAGCCCTGACGCGGAGTGGATCTGCGGCGGCACCCGGTCCAGGTACCAGCGTGCCTGCCAGTCCTCGTCGGCAACGATGCCGGCACGGCGCAGCTTGGCTTCTTCCTCGCGTGCCTGCTCCAGCACCTTCTGGTTGTCGGCCACGAAGCTGGCGCGGGTGTTGATCTCACCGGTCACCAGTGCCTGGCGCACGAAGATGTCATGCGCCTCGCCGGCGTTGATGCGGCCGTAATGCACCGGCTTCTTCGGCGCCAGCACCAGCCCGAACAGGCTGATCTGCTCGGAGGCCAGCACCTGGCCCTGCGCACGCGACCAATGCGGGTCGAAGTGCTTGCGCAGCAGCAGGTGCGGCAGTTCGGCAATCACCCAGTCCGGCTCGATCGCCGCCAGGGTCATGCCCCAGACCTTCTGCGTATCCAGCAGGTTGGCTGCCAGCAGCCAGGGTGGCGGCCGCTTGGACAGCGTCGAACCAGGGAACGGCAGGAAACGGCGTTGGCGCGGCGCCTGGAAATCGCCCTTCTCGCTGCGATGGCCGATCTGCGTGGGCAGCCCCGCCACCAAGGCCCGATGCAGGGTCTGGTACGCCGTGGCGCGAACGCGTTCGCTGTAACCACCGCCGTCGGGCGCCTGGTCCTTCTGCGCACGGGCGGCGACCGGCGCGGGCGCCGTTTCGGCCTTGCCCTCGCGGGCCAGGCGCGCGGCACGGTGCAGCTGGCCACGGGTCGCCTTCACCGCAGCAGCATCATCGCGCGCCGGAGCCGGCGCACTGCTGCCGGCCAGCAGCGGTGCCATCGATGCCTCGTTGGCCTCTTCCTTCCAGCCCAGTTCCTCGCACAGCAGGCGCAGCTGCCGATGCAGCTCGCGCCATTCACGCATGCGCAGGAAGCCGAGGAAGTGGCGGCCGCACCAGTCGCGCAGCTTGGACTGGGTCAGATCCTCATGGGACTGGCGATAGGCGTCCCACAGGCGCAGTACACCGACGAACTCGGAGCGGCCATCGGCGAACTGCGCATGTGCGTTGTCGGCCGCGCCGCGCGCCTCGGGCGGTCGCTCGCGCGGATCCTGGATGCCCAGGAACGAGGCGATCACCAGCATCGGTCGCAGGCAGCCCGCGGCCTGCGCCGCCACCAGCATGCGCGCCAGTTTCACGTCCACCGGCAGGCGCGCCATCTGCTTGCCGATCGCGGTCAAGTGGCGCTCGCTGTCGATCGCCCCCAGCTCGGTCAGATGCTGCCAACCATCGGCGACGGCCCGCTCATCCGGCGCCTCAAGGAACGGGAAGTCCTCGATGCGGCCCAGGCCGAGCTGCAGCATGCGCAGGATCACCCCCGCGAGGCTGGAACGACGGATTTCCGGATCGGTGAACTCCGGCCGCGCCTGGAAATCGGCCTCGGCATACAGGCGATAGCAGATGCCCTCGGCCACGCGGCCACAGCGGCCCTTGCGCTGGTTGGCACTGGCCTGCGAGATCGGCTCGATGTGCAGCCGGTCCAGTTTGTTGCGCGGGCTGTAACGCTTGACGCGGGCGAAACCGGGGTCGACCACATAACGGATGCGCGGCACCGTCAACGAGGTCTCGGCAACGTTGGTGGCCAGCACGATGCGCCGGTTCGGGCCGGGATTGAACACGCGGTCCTGGTCCTGGTTGGACAGCCGCGCGTACAGCGGCAGCACTTCGGTATTGCGGTACTTGCGCCGCTCCAGCGACTGGTGCGCATCGCGGATCTCACGCTCGCCCGGCAGGAAGATCAGCACGTCGCCACGGGAATCCAGGCGGGTGATTTCGTCGATGGCCGCAACGATCGCATCGTTGACCGTGCGTTCGCCCTGGTCTTCGCCCTCGCCTTCCAGCGCGCGATAGCGCACCTCGACCGGATAGGTACGGCCTTCGACGCTGATCACTGGCGCATTGTCGAAATGCTGGGCGAAGCGCTCGGTGTCGATGGTCGCCGAAGTGACGATCAGCTTCAGGTCCGGGCGCTTGCGCAGCAGCTGTTTGAGATAGCCAAGCAGGAAGTCGATGTTGAGGCTGCGTTCGTGCGCTTCGTCGACGATGATCGTGTCGTAGTTCGACAGCCAGCGATCGCTGGCGATCTCGGCCAGCAGGATGCCGTCGGTCATGAACTTGATGCGGGTGTCTTCGCCGACCTTGTCGTTGAAGCGCACCTGGTAGCCCACCAGCTGGCCCAGCTCGCTCTGCAGTTCCTGCGCGACACGGCTGGCCACCGCACGTGCGGCGATCCGGCGCGGCTGTGTGCAGCCGATCATGCCGGCTTGGCCACGGCCGGCGGCCAGGCACAGTTTCGGTAGCTGGGTGGTCTTGCCCGAGCCGGTTTCACCGGCGATCACCACCACCTGATGGTCGCGGATCAACTGGGTGATGGTCTCGGCTTCACGCGCAATCGGCAGCTGTGGGTCCAGAGTAATGGCCGGCTGTTGTTGCGCCCGCGCCTGCCGGCGCTGCACCGAAACCTGCAAGGCCTGCTCGAAACTGGCGGCCAACGCCGCATCCTGTGGCTTGGCCTGGCAACGCGAGAGCATTCCCAGCAATCGTCCACGGTCGCGGCTCATGGCGCCGTCGATGGCGGCACGCTGTTGGCGCTGGCGGGACTGCGGCATTTTGTCGATAGCGTTCATCAATCGGTTCGTTTAAAACTTTGAATGCGACCAGTCATCACGACTGATTTATTGTGAAGGCCAACGATTCCACAAGGAGGAACCCCATGGCGAAGACCAAGAGCACGACCAAGCCCAAGACCGGCAAGCAGAAGCTTGCGGCTTCCGCGCCGTCGGCCCCCAACATCGATATCGGGATCACCCAGGGCGACCGCAAGAAGATCGCCGACGGTTTGGCGCGGTTCCAGGCCGATGCGTTCACGCTCTACCTGAAGACCCACAACTTCCACTGGAATGTCACCGGCTCGATGTTCAACTCGCTGCACACCATGTTCGAGACCCAGTACACCGAACAATGGGCGGCACTGGACGATGTGGCCGAGCGCATCCGCGCACTGGGCTTCAATGCCCCGGGCTCCTACCGGGAATTTGCTGCGCTGACCTCGATCGTCGAGGAGCCGGGCCTGACCGACAGTGCGGACTGGCGTGAAATGGTACGCCAGTTGGTGGTCGCCAACGAAGCGGTATGCCGTACGGCACGTGAAGTGCTGGATGTGGCCGACGACGCTGACGACGCCCCGACCGAGGATCTGATGACCCAGCGCCTGCAGACCCACGAGAAATACGCGTGGATGCTGCGCTCGCTGCTCCAGTAAAGGTTTTGGGTGGTTCGGCAGGGCTGCGCCCTGCACCTGCAGAGGCAACGGCAACGGCCGAAGCAA
>NZ_JBFRFE010000400.1:0-4025 GCF_052114665.1 Stenotrophomonas sp. 2YAF22
CTGGCCGGCAGCCTCATGAACCCTCCGCAGCATCCTGCAGCTGCCGGCCAGCGGCCGGCACTACCCACGCGTGATGTCCGCAGTTGACCATGTCACCAGACAGTCATCTGTCTAGCGCACCATTTTCACGTTGATCGCGCGGCGCCCAAGGCGCCCGTGATCGCATCGCGTGTTTCCCCTTTCATCTGCCTGAGCTCCGCTTCCATGCGGCGGCTCGCGCTTGCCTGAGTGCCTGTTCCATGACCAAGACCCTGTTGGCTGCTGCGTTGTCCCTGGCCCTTGCACCGACCGCGTGGGCGCAGCAGGCGCCGTCCGCCACCGACCTCGATGCAGTTTCAGTCATCGGCAGTGGCGAGGCGCGCCAGGTGCAGCGCATCACCCGCGAGAACCTGGACATCCTGCCGCCAGGCACCAGCCTGCAGAAGACCCTGAATCTGCTGCCCGGCGTCAACGCGCAGTCGGCCGACGCGCTGGGCACCAACGAACAGTCGATGACCCTGAGCCTGCGCGGTTTCAACTCCACCCGCCTGGGCTACGTGCTGGACGGCGTGCCGCTGGGCGATGGCGCGTACAACAACTACAACGGCCTGACCATCAACCGTGCGTTGATCAGCGAGAACATGGCTGGTGCCGAACTCGCGGTGGGTATCGGCAGCCTCGGCACGCCGTCCACCAGCAACCTCGGCGGCAGCATTTCCTATACCTCCGACCGACCGGCGCAGGAACTGGGCGGCCGCGTGGTGCAGACCTTCGGCAGCGATGCCAACCGCCGCACCTTCGTGCGCGTGGACAGCGGCGAGTACAACGGATTCTCCGGCTACGTATCGGGCATGAACGCGGTCTCGGACCTGTGGAACGACCAGACCGCCTACAACAAGTCCACCACCAAGCAGTTCAACGCCAAGGGCGTGTGGAATTTCGGCAGCGGCCAGATCACCGGCTTCGTCGACACCTCGCGCACCAGCCAGGCGGACTACTTCTACCTGTCCAAAGACGAGATGTCCCGCGGCCTGGGCTGGGACTGGGGCGGCTATGCACCGGACTGGAACAAGGCCGTGGCCAAGGCCTACTGCAACACCGCCAGCCTCAATGCGAAGAAGTGCGACAACAGCGGTGCGGACAAGGATGCCGACGGTGCCTTCACTGCCGGGCAGATCCTGCGCGATGACAACCTGTACTACCTGGCCGGCGACTTCTTCCTCGCCAACGGCTTCACCCTGCGGGCGCTGGCCTACCACCACGACGACCGCGGCGAAGGCCACAACTGGAACAGCGGCGCCTGGTCGAACAAGGGCACTGCACAGGAAATCCCGATCATCTTCCGCAACACCGTCTACACCATCGACCGCGATGGCGGCACGCTGTCGTTCGATTGGGAGCTGGGTGCACACCGCATCGAAGGTGGCGTCTGGTACGAACGCAACACCAGCAGTGCCGAACGCTACCAGACCGCTGTGGACGGACCACGCGACCTCAGCGGCATGAATACCCTGCCCTCGGACGTGGGCGTATTCGCCCAACGCACGCGCTGGAAGACCCACCAGTTCTTCCTGAAGGACACCTGGCGCCTGCTCGACGACCGCCTGACCCTGGAGTTCGGCGCCAAGAGCCCGCATGCCACCTCCGATGCGCAGGCGCTGCCCGGCGATGCGAAGACACCGATCTCGCCGAGCTCGAACAACCAGTTCGCCACCGGCTCGCTGAAGGCCAGCAAGAATTTCCTGCCCAGCGTGGGTGCGAACTTCCGCCTCAGCGAGCATCACGAAGTGTTCGCCAGCTACGCCGAGAACATCGCCATGTTCCAAGGCGGCTTCAAGCTCGGCCCGCAGGCGGTCAGCCAGGCCACCTGGAACGCGCAGGGCAACCTGAAGCCAGAGGAATCACGCTCGCTGGAAGCGGGCTACCGCTTCGTCACCGACACCCTGCAGGCATCGGTCGCCGCCTACAGCGTGCGCTTCGACAACCGCCTGCTGCAGTACAACCCCTGCGACTCGCGGCAGGCGGTCGGACCGACCTGCGGCAACCGCTTCTACAACGTCGGCGGCGTCGACAGCCGCGGTGCCGAACTGACCGTGTTGTGGACACCGAACGAGCACTTCAGCTGGTACACCTCGRCGTCGCTGAACCGCTCAACCTACGCCTCCAACTACTTCCAGGCCGGCGTCGAACAGCAGATCAAGGGCAAGATCCAGACCGACACGCCCAAGCAGCTGCTGGCCACTGAGATCACCTGGCGCGACAACGGCTGGTTTGCCAGTCTGCGCGGCAAGTACACCGGCGAGCGCTTCTACACCTATACCAACGACCAGGGCTTCGGTGGCTTCACCGTGTTCGACCTGGCCGGCGGCTACGATTTCGGCCAGGTCGGCTTCGCCAAGGGAATGCGACTGTCGCTGAACGTGACCAACCTGGGCGACAAGCGCTACGCCAGCAACCTGGATTCGAGCGTGTTCGCACCCAGCGACCCGTCGGGCAAGCTGTATGTGTTCCATGCGTCGGCACCGCGCCAGGTGTTCGGTACCATCGACATCCGCTTCTGATCGCCGGCCGAGGAGTCACCCATGTCCGCTACTGCCCTGCTGTTGGCCGCGCTCTCGGTCAGCGGCTACAACGCACCGCATGAAGCCCGCGGCGTGCCGCCACGCGCGGTGGACGTGGGCAGCTTCACCTACGTGGACAAGGGGTTGGTCGCCGCCGGGCGATTGCCGGCAGGCACCGTGGACTTCCTCGGCGATACGCTGGGCTCGTTCTCGTCGTTGGCGATACAGCCGGGCACGTGGCGGCGCACCGCGCGGGGTTACCAAGGGGTGCTGTGGACCCTGCCCGACCGCGGCCGCAACGATCCGGAGGCCGGGCTGTTCTACGACTATGCCGGCCGTCTGGAGCGCATGAAGCTGCGCATCGACTGGCCGCAGGGAACGTCCAAGGGCTTCGGCGTGGTGACGATGACGCCAGAAAAGGGGCTGGTGCTGAAGGACTACAACGGCCAGCCCTTCACCGGTGCCGACCCGGGTGATCACACGATCAACCAGCGTGGCGTGGTGCTGCCCTCGCCCGCCGTGGGCGCGGGGGCCGGCAAGGTCGCGCTTGATGCCGAATCGCTGCAGTTCACTGCCGACGGCCACTTCTACATCGGCGACGAGTACACCGCCAACGTCTACTACTTCGATGCACAGGGCCAGCTGCAGGGAGTGATCGTGCCGCCGCAGGCGATCCAGCCACAACGTGATGGCAAACCTGCCTTTGGATCATTGGCCCCGCCGCAGACCGGGCGCCGCAACAACCAGGGCGTGGAAGGCATGGGCCTGTCGCCCGACGGCACACGGTTGTTCGTTGCCCTGCAGAGCGCGCTGATGCAGGACAGCGCGGCGGGCAATGCCGCCGGCCGCATCAACACCCGCGTGCTGGTCTACGACGTGTCTGCCAACCCGACGCCGACGCAACCGGTGGGCCACCATGTGATGATCCTGCCCGCCTACGCCCATGATGGCAAAGGCAAGCTCGACCGTACCGCTGCGCAGAGCGAGCTGCGTGCGCTGGACAACGAGCGTTTCCTGATGCTGGCGCGCGATGGCAATGGACTGGGCAAGGAGGGCAACGACCCGATCGTCTATAAATCGGTGCTGCTGGTGAACGTGGCGCAGGCCTCCAATCTGGTGGACACGGAATATGAGACCGGCACGGCATCGGTGCTGGCCGATCCGGCTGACGCCATGTTGAAGACCGGCATCGTGCCCGCCAACGTCAAAGAGGTGCTGAACCTGCTCGACCGACCGCAGCTCGCCCGGGCCGGGCTGGACCTGGACACAGGGCGTGGCCCTCACCCGGGATTGCTGTCGGAGAAATGGGAGGCGATGGATGTGTTGCCTGCGCTTGATCCAGAGCACCCGAACGACGTACTGCTGCTGATCGGCAACGACAACGACTTCACCGCCCGCAACTGCCGCATGCAGGGCGAGCACTGCGACAGTGCGTACGACAACGACAACCGGGTGCTGGTGTATCGGCTCACCCTGCCGTAGTGC
>NZ_JBFRFE010000401.1:0-4020 GCF_052114665.1 Stenotrophomonas sp. 2YAF22
GCCTACGCACAGGCCGAGCTGCCGGACCGCTGGTGGCAGCTGTACGACGATCCACGACTCGATGCCTATGTCAGCGAAGCACTGCGAGCCAACACCGATCTGCGCGCGGCCGATGCCAACCTGCGCCGCGCCACGGCGATGGTGCTGCAGTACCGGGCCGAGCGCTCGGCAAGCACCGACGCAGATGCATCGGCCACACTGGCCCATGCCGGGGGATATACCTCGCCCACCTCACCACCGCAGGTGTATGCGCTCGGCATCCACCTGGCCTACCCACTGGATCTGGCAGGTGGCATCCGCCGTGGTATCGAAGCTGCCAGCGCCGATGCAGAGGCTGTCGCTGCAGCACGTGACCAGGTACGGGTGGTCGCCGCCGCCGCCGTCACCCGCGCTTATGTCGGCATCTGTTCGACCAACCTCACCTTGGCGGCGACGCAGCGGGTGCTCGCTACGCAGCGCGCTACGTTGGACGCCACCACCCGCTTGGCGGYCGGCGGACGCGGAACCGAATTCGACGTCAGCCGGGCGCGCGCGGCGGCCAACCGCAGTGCGGCGGCGGTGCCGCATCTGGTTGCCGAACGGCAGGCGGCCCTGTTCGCGCTGGCGGCGCTGATGGGACGCGTACCAGCCGACTATCCGCAGGACGTCGCCAACTGCCAACAACCGCCGCGCCTGCAGCAACCGGTTCCGGTCGGCGATGGTGGCCAGCTGATCCAGCGCCGCCCAGATGTCCACGCGGCCGAGCGCAGCCTGGCGGCCGCCACCGCGATGATCGGCGTGGAAACGGCAGCCCTGTACCCACAGGTGAGCATCGGCGCGTCCGCCGGCACGGCAGGTTCATTCAAGCAGCTGCTGAGCAGCGACAGCATCGGCGCGTCCTTCGGACCGCTGCTGTCGTGGCGCTGGCCGAACCGCCGCGCAACCCGGGCGCGGATCGATGCGGCCGGCGCCAACGCCGATGCCACGCTGGCATCGTTCGATGGCGTGGTGCTGGACGCGCTGCGGCAGACCGAAACCGCGCTGTCGGCCTACGCGCAGGAGATCGATCGCGAGCACAGCCTTGCCCTCGCCCGCGACGACGCGGCACATGCGAGCGACCAGGCCGGGCAGTTGTACCGGTTCGGCAGGATCGACTTCATCGACGTGCTGTCTGCCGAGGCTGCGCTGGCCGATGCAGAGTCTGCCCTGGCAGCATCGCGCGCGCAGCTGGGGGACCGTCAGGTGGATCTGTTCCTGGCGCTGGGTGGGGGCTGGGCGGGACCGGCTGCCGCCCCGGAATCGACCACGCTGGTCGCGCCATAGAGCACTGCCGCATTTCCATTGCCTGCGGTAGAGTGGCGCGGACCTGGCGGGGAGCGCTGGGCACAACCTGGGATCACTTGAATGATGTACGCCAAGCAAGGCCGTACCGTTCCTCTGTGCGTGGCCGCAGCCATCATGGTCTTCGGTGCCACCGGCTGCACGTTGAAGAATCCGGCAATGTTGGGGAGCGCGCGGCTTCCGGCCGAACAACAGGTGGTCATCTCTGGGCAGGGAATCTACCCCGAACGCGAGTTGTCGCTGAATGTCTTCACCATCGATGGTACGTCGGTGAATGGACTGCGCACGCCCAGCTACCACCTGCCGCCGGGGCAGCATACCTTTAGCGTGCAGGCGACCTCCGAACTGCGCGCGGGTTCGGAGATGGGAATGCTGACATCCAGCATGAAGGTCGCCAGGTTGGAGGTCACGATAGACACCGTGGCTGGCCACACCTATGTGCCCAATGCACGCACGCGCGACGGCCGCATTGCGATCTGGTTCGATGACATGGGACCGGCCTACCCACAGGAATGCCTGCCGTTCTATCGCATCGCTGCGATACGGCCGATCCTGGCGATGTATCGGCACAAGAAGACCTGCAACCTGACCCAACCCGCCGTGCCACCTGCATCGAAGCCGCCTGCGCCGAAGGACATTTCGCCATCGCCGTCGCTGATGCACTATATGAAATGGTAGTCAGCCATCACCGGTACCCAAGCGTGCAGAACTGCAACGGACGCGCGTTGCTGTGCCACGAAACATCCACCAAGCAGGTTCATTCAAGCAGCTGTTGAGCAACGACTGTGTCAGCGCATCCCCGGACCGCTGCTGACGCGTATCGCGGCCGAATCGTCGCGCAACCCAGGCGCGGGTGGATTCTGGCGGGCACAACGCCGATGCCGCGCCGGCATCGTGAGCGGCTGGCCTGTGAAACCAGCCGCTCCCGCACTGCCATCAATGTTGCGGCCCTGGGCTTACTTCGGCATCAGCACCGAATCGACCACATGCACCACGCCATTGGACTGCCTCACGTCGGCGGTGGTTACTGCAGACTTGCCGCCTTTGGCGTCGACCACCCAGACCTTGCCATCCTGCAGCTTCACCGTCAGCGCTTCACCCTGCACCGTTTTCAGCGTGCTGCTGCCACCGTGGCTGCGCGCTGCTGCGGTCAGCTGGGTGGAGGTGTAGGTGCCCGGTACCACGTGATAGGTCAGGACCTGGGTCAGCTTGGCCTTGTTTTCCGGCTTCAGCAGCGTTTCCACGGTGCCTGCGGGCAGCTTGGCGAACGCCTGGTTGTCGGGAGCAAATACGGTGAAAGGACCCTTGCCGCTGAGCGTGTCAACGAGCCCGGCCGCCTTCACCGCAGTCACCAGGGTGCTCAGGTTCTGGGCGGTGGAGGCGTTTTCGACAATGGTCTTGTTCGCGTACATCGGCACGCCACCCATCATCGGGTTGTCGGCGGCAAAGGCGGCCGGGGCAGTTGCGCAGGCAACCGCGACGGTGGCGGCAAGGGTCAGGCGCTGGATCTGGGTACGCATGTTCGTGTCCTCGTTGATCGCCCTACCGGGCTGGGAAATGCGCAGCATTCGCTGCCGTCACTGCACCACCTTGCAGCCATGCGGGAATGCAGGGCATCCGTAGCAGCAGGGAAGAAGCGTTGCGTGCATAAGGGCATACGCCGCAAGCCGATGACCGGATGCATCGCCTGGCGCTGGGGCAGTGAACGGTTCAACAACGTGCACAGCGCGTCGCGAGCCCCATTTCCCGGCCGCAGGCTACCAGTCACCGGCTGCGGGCGTGTGTTGATGGTCCGCGCATTCAACCCTGGCGAACAGGAACATGGCCGCCCGCACACTTGCATCGGGCGTGCAGCGCGGCGACGATGCGATTCGGTTTAGGGGAACCCTGCATGGAATTGCTGACACTCGATCATTTCGCCCGCCACGTTGATCAGACCTTCTCGGCAGTCATCAACGACGGCGAGATTCCATTCGTGCTTGTGGAGGCACGGGCGCTGAATCCATCGCAACTGCCGCCAAGTGCGGCGCGGGCGCCTTTTTCGCTGCTGTTCCGCAACAGCTCGGCCTTCCTGTTTCCGCAGCAGATCTATCTGATGCGCCATGCCGACATCGGTGAAGTGGGGATTTTCCTGGTGCCGGTCGCGCGTGAGCAGGCCGGATTCCTGTATCAGGCGATCTTCAACTGAGAATGTGAGCCCGCGGCCAGGCTTGCGGCGGCGTGTCGCCGGCTCAGCCCGGTGCCCAACGCAGCAGCAGATGCGAGCCCTGGTCGTGGATCAGGGCAAAGCCCGCACGCCGGTACAGGCGCTGCGCAGCGACGTTGTCAGCCTGCACGTGCAGGGTCACGCCGCGACCCAGCGCGGCGGCCTCGCCTTGGCTGTGAGCAATCAGGGCCGCGGCCACACCGTGACCGCGCTCACCGGGAAACAAGCAGATATCGACGATCAGGTGATCCGGCGCACTGCGCTGCAGGTAGTAACGGCCCACCACTACGCCRTGGCGTTCGATGGCCAGGAAATCAGAGTCGCTGTAGTGCGCCTGGTAGTGCTGGTGCTGCAGTGCGAACTGGCTATCCAGAAACGCGCGCTTGCTCGCTTCGGGCCAAGGCACTGGCGCCAGTTCCTCCGCGCGGGTGCTGGCATACAGTTCGCGCAGCCAGCTCAGGTCATCGTCGCACAGTGGCCGCAAAGCGTACCCG
>NZ_JBFRFE010000402.1:0-4006 GCF_052114665.1 Stenotrophomonas sp. 2YAF22
GTGCAGACTTCATGGAGAAGCCTGTCATGTCCCCACGAGGCGTGAAGGTGGGGTAGGCGATGCCCGCTGTTCCCTTCCGCTAAGGCTGCAGGGGCGTCAGGTGAAAAAGGCGACGCTGTGCAGGGTCATCACCGCCGCCCATCCACCGCCATGCGCACGGCCAACCCGGCCAGCACCGTGCCCATGAACCACCGTTGCACCGCCTGCCAGGTGGGACGCGCAGCCAGGAAGCCGGCGATGCTGCCGGCCATCATCGCGATGATGCCGTTCACGCTCACGCTGACCAGCAGCTGGGTGGAACCCAGCACCAGCGACTGCATCAGCACGCCGCCTTCGCTGTCCGGGTGCAGGAACTGCGGCAGCAGGGACAGGTACATCACCGCGACCTTGGGGTTCAGCACGTTGGTCAGGAAACCCATCGCGAACAGCTTGCGTGGGCCGTCCACCGGCAGGTCACGCACCGCGAACGGCGAGCGGCCGCCGGGCTTCAGCGCCTGCCACGCCAGGTACAGCAGGTACAGCGCGCCGCCGATGCGCAGCGCATCGTAGGCGAACGGCACGGTCATCAGCAGCGCGGTGATGCCCAGCGCCGCGCACAGCATGTAGAACACGAAGCCCAGCGCCACCCCGCCCAGCGAAATCAGCCCGGCCACGCGGCCCTGGCAGATCGAGCGCGAGATCACGTAGATCATGTTCGGCCCGGGTGTCAGCACCATGGCCAGCGAGACAAGGGCGAAGGCCAGCAGGTCGGACGTGGCGGGCATGGTGGGTTCACGCAGTGGGGGTGCCGAAGTGTAGCGCCGCCTGCACATCACCTGCCTTAAAATCC
The DNA here is from genome assembly GCF_052114665.1 of Stenotrophomonas sp. 2YAF22. NCBI lineage: Bacteria > Pseudomonadati > Pseudomonadota > Gammaproteobacteria > Lysobacterales > Lysobacteraceae > Stenotrophomonas > Stenotrophomonas sp. 2YAF22. The sequence continues at coordinate 830 of NZ_JBFRFE010000402.1, forward strand.
GTCTCACCCCACACCCGAACCGCCCCCATGACCCCCATCCCCGAGACCGTGCCGCCGACCGAAGTGCGCATGGCCGAAATCGTCTTTCCCAACCACACCAACCACATGGGCACCCTGTTCGGTGGCCAGGCACTGGCATGGATGGACAAGGCCGCCTTCCTCGCCGCCGCCCGCTACTCGCGCCGCACCGTGGTGACCGCGCGCAGCGACCAGGTCGATTTCAAGCTGCCGATCCGCATCGGCCAGATGGTGGAGACGATCGGCCGCATCGTCGAGGTTGGCCGCAGCTCGATGAAGGTCGAGGTGGAGCTGATCGCCGAGGACCTGCACAGCGGCGAGCGCAAGCTGTGCACCCGTGGCCACTTCGTGATGATCGCCCTGGGCGACGATGGCCACCCGGTGACCGTGCCGCAGCTGCCCGGCGCGCCGGCGGCCTGAGCCGATGCTTGCGGGGGCGCCGGTGCGCCCCCATCTGGCTGCCATGACCCCGCCGCTCACCGACTTCATCGACCGCGCCCAGCGCCTGTTCGTGCTGACCGGGGCCGGCTGCAGCACCGCCTCGGGCATCCCCGATTACCGCGATGCCGATGGCCAGTGGAAGCGCACGCCGCCGGTGACCTACCAGGCCTTCATGGGTGAGGCCGCCACCCGCCAGCGCTACTGGGCGCGCAGCCTGCTGGGGTGGCCGCGCTTCGGCCAGGCCCGGCCCAACGGCACCCACCAGGCGCTGGCCGCACTGGAGGACAGCGGCAAGCTGCAGGTGCTGCTGACCCAGAACGTGGATGGCCTGCACCAGCGCGCGGGCAGCCAGAACGTGATCGACCTGCATGGCCGCCTGGACCTGGTGCGTTGCATGGGCTGCGAACGCCGCAGCGAGCGTGAGGCGTTCCAGCAGCGGCTGCTGCAGGCCAACCCCGGCTGGGAATTGCTGCAGGCCGGTATCGCGCCCGACGGTGACGCCGATCTGGAAACCGACTTCTCCGCGTTTGCGGTGCCCGACTGCCCGCACTGCGGTGGCCTGCTGAAGCCGGACGTAGTGTTCTTCGGCGAAAACGTGCCGCGTGAGCGCGTGGCTACGGTGCATGAGCACCTGCAGCAGGCGGATGCAGTGCTGGTGGTGGGTTCCTCGCTGATGGTCTATTCCGGCTTCCGCTTCGTGCAGGCGGCGGCCAAGGCGGGTCTGCCGGTGGCCGCGCTGAACCGTGGCCGCACCCGTGCCGACGACCTGCTGCAGTTCAAGGACGAGCGCGACTGCGCCGAGGCGCTGGCCGGGTTCGTCATCGGGTAGCGCCGGGCCATGCCCGGCGGAAACGGGCTGCCGCGCTGTGCGCTCGCCGGGCGTGGCCCGGCGCTACCCACAACGCGCCCCCACGAAACAGCGATCCACCCACACGGTTGATCTATCGGCCGCACAGCGGTGCAATACGCACCCCCTTTGGTACACCCCCCACTGCCGTGAGCCAGCTGTTTTCGCCGATCTCCTTCGGCCCCCTGACCCTGTCCAACCGCATCGTCGTCGCGCCGATGTGCCAGTACTCCGCCGAAGACGGCCGCGCCAGCGACTGGCACGCCATGCATCTGGGCAACCTGGCGCAGTCCGGCGCGGGCCTGCTGATCCTGGAGGCCACCGCGGTCGAAGCGCGCGGCCGCATCAGCTGGGCCGATCTGGGCCTGTGGGATGACGGCACCGAAGCGGCCCTGGCGCAGGTGCTGGCCAGCGTGCGCCGCTGGTCGCCGATGCCGCTGGGCGTGCAGCTGGGCCATGCGGGCCGCAAGGCGTCGGTGAATCGTCCCTGGGACGGCGGTGGCCAGCTGCCGGCCGATGATGCCCGCGGCTGGGCGACCGTGGCCCCCTCGCCGCTGCCGTTCCATGCCGCCGATCCGGCACCGCAGGAACTGGACGAGGCCGGTATCGCCGAAGTCGTTGCCGCTTTCGCCGCCAGCGCGGTGCGCGCCGAGCGCCTGGGCTTCGAGCTGATCGAGATCCACGCCGCGCACGGTTATCTGCTGCATCAGTTCCTGTCGCCGCTGAGCAACCGCCGCACCGATGGCTACGGCGGCTCGCTGCCGAACCGCCTGCGGATGCTGGTGGAAGTGTTCGACGCGGTGCGTGCCGCAGTGTCGGACAAGGTCGCCGTAGGCGTGCGCATCTCCGCCAGCGACTGGGTCGAGGGGGGTTGGGACATCGTGCAGAGCGAGGCGCTGGCACAGGTGCTGGACGCGCGCGGCTGCAATTTCCTGCATGTGTCCAGCGGCGGCCTGCACGAGCGCCAGAAGATCAGTGTTGGCCCGGGCTACCAGGTGCCGTTCGCGGCGGCGATCAAGGCCAAGAAGGTGCGCATGCCGGTGATCGCGGTGGGCATGATCACCGAGCCGGAGCAGGCCGAATCGATCCTGCGCCACAACCAGGCCGATGCCATCGCACTGGCCCGCGGCATCCTGTACGACCCGCGCTGGCCGTGGCACGCCGCCGCTGCACTGGGCGACAGCGTGGTGCCGGCACCGCAGTACCTGCGCTGCGAACCGCGCGACGCACGCGGCGTGTTCAGCCCGCGCTGAGCACTACACCTGCCAGGCCGGCGGCAGGCCGGCCTGCAGGTGCTCGAACAGCGCGCGGATCTTGGCGGTGAAATCGCGGCGGTCGCTCACGCAGAAGTAGACGTCCATCGGTTCCGGCTGCCAGTCGGTGCCGCAACCGAACACGCACTGCAGGCGACCATCGCGCAGGTAGGGCTCGGCCACGAACGCCGCCAGCCGGGTGATGCCGGCACCGGCGGCGGCCAGCTCGGCCAGCGCGTCGATGTCATCGCAGACCATGCTCGGCGGCAGCGCTGCATCCACCCGCTCGCCGTTCTTCAGCAGGCCCCAGCGCAGTGGCCGGCCATCGGTGGGAAAGCGATGCAGCAGGCCGCGATGGGCGGCCAGCTGCGCCGGTTGCAGCGGCGTGCCGTGCGCCTGCAGGTACGCCGGCGAGGCGCAGAAAACGAACGGGATGCGCGCCAGTGGACGTGCCACCAGCCCGTCCTCCAGCTGCGCGCCGATGCGGATGCTGGCATCCACCGCCTCGGCACCGTGCTGCACGGCGCGATCGGTCAGGCGCAGCTCCAGCTGCAGCTGCGGGTAGCGCTGCTGCAGCGAGGGCAGCAGCGGTGCCAGCACGTGCCGGCCGAACGCGCT
>NZ_JBFRFE010000403.1:0-4005 GCF_052114665.1 Stenotrophomonas sp. 2YAF22
GTCCAGAGCGGCCAGCGCGACGTCGGTTGCGGCGGGTGTATCGCCGATGGCCGGACGGTCGCGCGGGCCGCTGTCGTTCATGTCGCTGCCAGCGCCTGCCCGACGCGGCTGGCGGTCGCGCGGCCGAGCAGTCCGGCCAGCCAGCGGCCGGTCTCGGCCAGCGACGGCAGGTCGACCCCGCACTCCAGGCCCAGGCCCTGCAGCAGGTACACCACGTCCTCGCTGGCCACGTTGCCGCTGGCGCCCTTCGCGTACGGGCAGCCGCCGGCACCGGACACCGCACTGTCGACCACGCGCACGCCTTCTTCCAGGCAGGCGGCGATGTTGGCGATGGCCTGGCCGTAGGTATCGTGGAAGTGCACGGCCAGTGCGCTCATCGGGATCTCGGCAGCCACCGACTGCAGCATCGCGCGGGCCTTGCGTGGCGTGCCGACGCCGATGGTGTCGCCCAGAGAGATTTCATAGCACCCCATCTGGTGCAGCGCCCGGGCGACGCGCACTACGTCGGCCAGCGGTACCTCGCCCTGGTACGGGCAGCCGAGCACGGTGGAGACGTAGCCGCGCACGCGCACGCCGTCGGCGGCCGCGCGGCGCAGGATCGGCTCGAAGCGGGCCAGCGATTCATCGATGCCGGCGTTGGTGTTGGTGCGGTTGAAGGCTTCCGATGCAGCGGTGAATACCGCGATTTCCTGCACGCCGACGGCGCGCGCACGGTCGTAGCCCTGTTCGTTCGGTACGAGTACTGGATAGGCGATGCCGGGGCGCCGCTGGATGCCCGCATAGACCTCGGCAGCATCGGCCAGTTGCGGGACCCAGCGCGGGCTGACGAAGCTGGTCGCCTCGATGGTGCGCAGGCCGGTGGCCGACAGGCGATCGATCAGGGCGATCTTGTCGGTGGTGGCCACGGCCTGCTTTTCGTTCTGCAGCCCGTCGCGCGGGCCGACCTCGACGATGCGGACGAAATCGCTCATCGCGGCACCCCTGCGGCGGGCGGGATGGGACGGGCAGGGCGGATGGGATCGACTGGGGTCACGGCGGTTCCTGGAAAACGGGGGCGGCCCGGTCTTCGCCAGGCTGCCAGATGAGATACGCAGGCGGGTCGCACAAGCGGCCACGCCTGCGCCTGGTGGCGACGCAGGGGTCTACCCGGGCAGGTGGCAGACTGCCTCGATGTTGTTGCCATCGGGGTCGATAACGAAGGCGGCGTAGTAGTCCGGGTGATACCACGGACGCAGGCCGGGCGCGCCATTGTCGCGTCCCCCTGCGGCCAGCGCGGCGGCGTGGAAGGCATCAACCTGGGCGCGTTCGGCGCAGACGAAGGCCACGTGCACGCCCTGGCTGAGCGGCGCCGCATTGCCCAGCCAGAAGAACGGCTTGCCGTGGTTGCCGAAACCCACGTGGTCGTGGGCGCCGGTCTGTGCGGCGCTTACCTCCATCACCACGCCGATCTGCAGCGGTGCCAGCGCCTGCAGGAAGAAGGCCCTGCTGCGCGGCAGGTCGCCGCTGTTCAAGCCGATATGGTCCAGCATGTCAGGCCTCCGTGACCCAGTGCGGCGCGCGTTTGTCGAGGAAGGCACCCAGGCCTTCCTGGCCCTCGGCCGATACCCGCAGGCGGGCGATCAGGGCGGCATTGTCACGGTCCAGGCTGTCGCGGTCATGGGCGTCGCGAACCTGCCGGACCAGCAGCTTGGCCGAAGCCGAGGCGATCGGCCCGGCCTTGTCGAGCAGGGCCAACTGTCGCTGCACCGCCTCGTCCAGGCGTTCGGGCTCCACCAGCTGGTGGATCAGGCCGATACGCAGGGCGGTGTCGGCGTCGAAGTGCTCGCCGGTGGCGAACCAGCGGCGGGACTGGCGGCTGCCGATGGCCTCGATCACATAGGGCGAGATCACTGCTGGCAGCAGGCCCAAGCGGCTTTCGGTCAGGCCGAAACGGGCGGCGGTGGTGGCGATGGCGATATCGCAGCAGGCCACCAGGCCGACGCCGCCACCAAAGGCGGCGCCGTGGACACGGGCGAGGGTGGGCTTGGGCAGTTCGTCCAGGGTGCGCATAAGCCGGGCCAGGGCCAGGGCGTCGTCACGGTTGTCGGCCTCGCTGGCGGAGGCCATGCCGCGCATCCACTGCATGTCGGCACCGGCAGAGAAGGAGGCGCCGTGGCCGGCCACCACCACCGTGCGCACGGTGTCATCGCGGCCGGCCGCTTCCAAGGCTGCGGTCAGCCGGGCGATCAGGCCGGCGTCAAAGGCGTTGTGCAGCTCCGGCCGGTTCAGCCAGAGGGTCAGGACAGCGCCGTTGCGCTCGATCTGCAAAGCATCGTTCATGGGATTCCGGGGGTTGCTCCATACCTGTATGGATCATAGCGGGCCATTGGTCATGGGCCATGACGCGACGCGGGAATGTTAGAATCGAGAACCATTTACATCCAGCAGAGAACACGCTAGATGACGCTGTCCGAACTGCCCCTGCACGCCTCGGCCGTGGTCGATTCCGTGCAGGACCTGCATGCCAACGATGCCATCGCCCGGCGCCTGCGCGAGCTGGGCTTCGTCAAGGGCGAGGAAGTGCGCCTGGTGGCGCGAGGCCCGGTCGGCGGCGAGCCGCTGCTGGTGCAGGTCGGTTTCACCCGTTTCGCGCTGCGTATCAGTGAGGCCCGGCGCGTGGTCATCGACCCGGCCAGCCAGGAGGGACGTGCATGAGCGCCACCGCAACCGCCGCCCCGCTGCGCATCGCGCTGGTCGGCAACCCCAACAGCGGCAAGACCGCGCTGTTCAACCAGCTGACCGGCAGCCGGCAGAAGGTCGCCAATTACACCGGCGTCACCGTTGAGCGCAAGGAAGGCCGCCTGCGTGCGCCGTCCGGCCGCGAGTTCGCCGTGCTCGACCTGCCGGGCGCCTACAGCCTGCAGCCGGCCAGCCTGGACGAGGCGATCACCCGCGACCTGTGCCGGGGGTTCTACCCGGGCGAGGCCGCGCCGGACGTCCTTCTGTGCGTGATCGACGCCACCAACCTGCGCCTGCACCTGCGCTTCGCACTGGAACTGCGCGAGCTGGGCAAGCCGATGATCATCGCCCTGAACATGGTCGACGCCGCGCAGCGCCGCGGCATCCAGATCGATGTAGCCGCGCTGGAGCGCGAGATCGGTGTGCCGGTGGTGGAAACCGTGGCGGTGCGCAAGCAGGGCGCGCGTGCACTGGTGGAACGCCTGGATACGATGGTGCCGCACCTGGATGCGCCGCTGGCCGGCGTTGAGAGCGGTGTGGACTACCACGCGCAGGTGCGCGCGATCCTGGCCGCAGCCGTGCGGATGCCGGCACGGACGGCGAAGATCGACGACACGCTGGACCGCTGGCTGCTGCATCCGGTGTTCGGCCTGATCACGCTGGTGGTGGTGATGTTCCTGATCTTCCAGGCGGTGTTCGCCTGGGCCACGCCGCTGATGGATGGCATCGAGGCTGGCTTTGCCTGGCTGGGTGAGCTGGCCGCCAGCGTGCTGCCGGCAGGTCCGCTGACCAGCCTGCTGACCGATGGCATCATCGCCGGCCTGGGGGGCGTGGTGGTGTTCCTGCCGCAGATCCTGATCCTGTTCGCCTTCATCCTGGCGCTGGAAGAGTCCGGTTACCTGCCACGCGCCGCGTTCCTGCTGGACCGCATGATGGCGGCGGCCGGCCTGTCGGGGCGGTCGTTCATCCCGCTGCTGTCCAGCTTTGCCTGCGCGGTGCCGGGCATCATGGCCACCCGCAGCATCCAGGACCCGCGTGACCGCCTGGCCACGATCCTGGTGGCGCCGCTGATGACSTGYTCGGCRMGKCTGCCGGTATATGCGCTGCTGATCGGTGCGTTCATACCGGCCGGCAGGATCGGCATCTTCAACCAGCAGGGCCTGGTGCTGTTCGGCCTGTACGTGGCGGGCATCCTCAGCGCGCTGGTGATGTCGTGGGTGATGAAGAAGTGGCGCCGCGACAAGAGCGAGCACCCGCTGATGCTGGAGCTGCCGTCGTACCGCATTC
>NZ_JBFRFE010000404.1:0-4005 GCF_052114665.1 Stenotrophomonas sp. 2YAF22
GCTCTTGGGTCCGGGTGCGTGGATTCGCCCACTTCATATCGTGTCGATGGTGCGAAGACCGACTTTTGCATTCCTGGCGATCTAGATGCGACGCCTTCCCGGCGGGGTCATCAGGAACCTGTGGCCGGCGGCCTTACGCTGCATGGCTGTTACTCCACCCATAGCGAGGCTTGTATCGGCCCCGATAACTTGATCTCGGTAGCGGTGGTAGCCAAATCGTACTTTCCCGGGAGAAGGTTTGGCGATCTTCCCCAAGGATCCTATCTGCGTACGAGCGCTATTGAAGGCTGGCAAGAAGCGAAGATGCTGGAGAAGGGATTGCTTGCCGTTCCCGACGGTGGCGACAAGAGCCACATTTTCGTATGGCGCTCGAGCGCACGTGGCGCCACACGCCCCATGGATGACGATGAGCTAATGGCATCCTGCGACACGTTGGGCAGTGTTTCCTGCAGTCGTGTGCTCCATGGGGAAGACTTTGGTGTCACTTATTCCTTCTTCACAGAGAAGGAAATTCCGGGCGACTTCGGTTCATTAGACAAGCAAGTCCTGAATGAGATTGAGCGGATGAGGTGTAGAAAATAGGACCCGGGCGCGGCAGGCGTGCCTGATGCCCGCCTTCCAGTTGGCGCCGACGCCGACGACGGGGCCCATGGCCGTCGAGATCGAAACACTCTTCAACCTTTGGAAGTAGATCCATATCTGCTTCTGCCAAGTGCCGCCTTGGGTCGAAGGCGAGCTGTAAGCACTGCTGGCCGATCTGCCCAGCCCGAAGTGCCCGCTTCCCTCGCATCAACCTAAACAGCGGTTCCATGGGATGATGCGCTGCCCACCGGACGAGCGACCATGCAGAAGCTGACGGACCCCCATCTGCTGGACGACATCGCCGAGATTGGTCGAATCCAGGCCGTGCCGCGAATCCTGGAGACCGTCGCCCACATCACGGGCTCCCGATTCACGGCCATTGCCCGCGTGACCCAGACCACCTGGACCGCCTGCGCCACGTTCGACACCCTGGGGTTTGGGCTTGTTCCCGGTGGCCAACTGGTGCTCGAGACAACCATCTGCGATGAGATCAGGCAGTCGGCGACGTCGGTGGTATTTGCGCATGCGAGCAAGCACCCGGTTTACGCCACGCATCACACGCCGCGGATCTACGGGCTTGAGAGTTATGCGTCCGTTCCCATCCATCGGCCGGACGGAAGCTTCTTCGGCACACTCYGCGCGATTGATTCGGCACCGGCCAGCTTCGACGTGGCCCACGTGCAGAGATCGATGGAGCTGCTGGCCGATCTGGTAGGAAGCTACCTCGACAAGGAAGATCGCCTTGTGCGAGCGGAAACGGCGCTCTCCGACGCGCATCGTGTCGCCGACCTGCGCGACCAGTTCATTGCCGTGCTGGGTCATGACCTGCGCAGTCCGCTGCAGGCCATCAGCATCGCCGCAGATTCGCTGGCATGTGAGGCGGGCACTGAGCGCCAGCAACGGATGCTCGCGCACATCACCTCCGGCGTTGCCAGAATGGACGGACTGATCAACGACGTGCTTGATTTCGCCAGGGGACGTCTGGGCGGCGGCATTCCCATCGCGCTGCAGCTGACAAGCACGCTGGAAGAAGACCTGAAACGGGTTGTGGAAGAGGTGGCAATCGCCACTGGCCGCCAGGACATCAAGGTCCACATAAAGATAGACGACGACGTGGTCTGCGACCCGAGCAGATTGGCACAGCTCCTGGCCAACCTGCTCACCAATGCAGCGGTACACGGAGAGCGCTCGTCCCCGATTACGCTGACCGTTCACTCCGAGCCGGAAATGCTCACGCTCGACGTACACAACGAGGGACACATTCCATCAGCGAGGTTGGACGCGATTTTCAGCCCATTCTCACGTGAAAAGAGTGAGCGTCCGCGGCCGGGTCTCGGCCTCGGCATCTACATTGCGTCGGAGATCGCGCGGTCCCATGGCGGCACGTTGGAGGTGGAGTCCAGTGCGGCCGCCGGCACCTTGTTCACGTTCAAGATGCCCAGGCTGGAGCTTCCGTAACGGTCTGCCGCGACCACGTCCGCAGCCTTCAACCGGGTTTCATTTGCGGGCGTGTCGCTCGTCTTTTTCATCCACGTCCTTCGCAGCCGCGCGACTCTGCGCGAACTCCGGGAACGTTTCTTCGATCGAGTCCTTGTCCGGCAGCACGTAGAACACGCCGCCTTTCTCGAACGTGGGATGCACGATCTGCTCGTAGAACCCGGGCGAGACATTGATGCAGCCGTGGGTGACACGGTTGTCGTCCGGTGTGGCCGATGCCAGTCGTTCGCTGCGCTTCTCTTTCGGGGTGCCCGGGGGAAGCGGGTGCATCGACACGGCGGAATCGTAGTCCACCCACAGCACGCGTCCGGCGTCCTCGGACGGGCCATAGGCGCCAATGAAACGACCAGCCGGGGTGGTGCGGTCGTGGCCGGGAATCGCGCTCAATGCGAGCTTGGCGACGCCGGGTGCCGAGTGATCGCCGATGGCCGAACCAAACAGCGCTGGCGCTGCGCCGCGCAGCTTGCCGTCACCGCCGAAGACCAGGACCTGCGCAGCCGCCTTGTCCATGATCGCGAACGGATAGCCCTGGTTGTCCTTGCTGGCCACGACCCAGCCGGCCAGTTCAATCACCGTATCGGACACTTCCTGGCCCTGCGGAAGTTCATCAGCTGCGGTCGCCGTTTCCGCGGGTGCGTCCTTGGCTTCCTTGGCGTTCCTGGCGCTGGCTGCGCCGGTTCCTGCCAGTGCCAGCGCGATGGCCAGCGTGGCCGATACGGCCCGGCGTGCAGGGAGTGAGTACGTACGAATGGGACGGCTCCTTCGGATGACGACCGAGAGGCTGAAAGACACCAGTGGCCGGTGAAGGCCACTGGTGTCTGGTTCAAGCGTTCATCAAAGTGGGTGGGAGAGCGGTTACCCGCGCGGCTTGCGGCCGGGGACCCTTTCGAGCTGCTGCACGCGGCCTTCGATCTGATCCAGACGCTGGTTGGCCTGCTGTGCAGACTGGTTGGCGGATTCGGCGCTCTGCGCCGCGCCCTGCACCTTCACGTCGAGCTGGTCGAGACGCGAGTTGATCGTTGCAAATTCGTCTTTGTAGGTGGCGCAAGCACCGAGGCTTACGGTAGCAACGATGGCTACGGTGACGGCACGTGCCGCGTTGATTTGCTGCTTGGTCAGGAACATTCCACTCCCTCCTTCGTCTGGGGAGACTGGAATATAGCGGCGTTTGTTCCCGCCGCTGCGAAGTGCTTTCAGCTGCAGTTGGAAGACGTGGATGGCCTGTGAAGGTCGCGCAATCAGCAATCCTTAACAAGCGGGAACAAGCGAGCTCTGCTGCATCGGTTGATGTCCTTGTGCCACTTCAATCTCTCCAATTCATCAGCCTGAAGCCGACTCATGTCGTTCCTCTCAATGGCTGCAGATGAGCGTGGCGCACAACATCGACGCGCGCACCGCGCTCCCGTGCGTGCAGTCCTCCCGTGCGATCAATGACCGAAGCGGCTCGGCAGGTCGGCGTGCATCCAGCGAGCTACTACACGGCGCATCGAGAGTTCCCTGAACAGGAACCTCATTCATGTACCGGTCAGTTCAATATTCAGGGCCGATTTCATCAACAAACGGATAATTCACACCTGTCGAACGCCTCTCCTCCCTCCCCTCCCGAGGGGCGTTCGACGAAACCAAAATAATGAAAGGTGTATCCCGATGATCAAGAATTCGCTGCTTGCCCTGGGTCTGTTGGCCGCGCTGCCGTTCGCCGCATCGGCTGCCGATGGCCTGTCGTACAACTACGTTGAAGGCGGCTACGTGAACACCGATGCCAAGGGCGGCGACGCTGATGGCTGGGGCGTGAAGGGCTCGGTTGCCGTGCACCCGAACTTCCACATCTTCGGTGATTACAGCAAGCAGGAAACCGACACCTTCAAGAATGATGTCGACCAGTGGCGCATCGGTGCCGGCTACAACTACGGCATCGCACCGAAC
>NZ_JBFRFE010000405.1:0-4003 GCF_052114665.1 Stenotrophomonas sp. 2YAF22
GGCCTGGAAGCGCATGCGGTATTCCGATACCCGCTTGATGAAGACCTCATGCACACGCTTGTGCGCGGCACAGAACGGGTAGCCGGCCTCCTCCATCAGCTCTTCTTCGAATGCGAAGTGCGACATGGTGTAGTCCACCACCTCGTCGATCACTTCGCCCACCGCTGCCCGCTGCAGGCTGGTCTGCGCCACGTGCAGGTGGTTGAGCATTTCGATGATGCGGCGGTGTTGTTGATCGATCACATCGATGCCGATGTTCAGATCGTCCTGCCAGACCAGTAGTGCCATCCCCGGCTCCCCTTCATGCTGATGTCGGGGCCGACTGTAGAGGCGCCGCCCACGGGCGGCGTTGATCTGGATCAAGGCATGCCTGTCAGGACAGCGCAGCCTCGCGCGGGCGCAGCGGGCTGGCCACCGTGGTGCAGCTGACCCGGTTGCGGCCTCCGGCCTTGGCCAGGTACAGCTGGCGATCGGCCTCGGAAATCAGCCGGTGCAGCGCATCACGCTGTGGCCGCAGGCAGCACAGGCCGATGCTGACCGTCATGCGCAGCGTGGCACTGCCGATGTCCACTTCCAGCGCGGCGATGCGCTGGCGCAGCTCCTCGAAATAGAGCAGAGCTTCGTCCTGTTCCATGTCCGGCACCAGCAGACAGAATTCCTCGCCGCCGAAGCGCGCGATCAGGTCCTGGCTTCGCGCGTGGTCGCCGACAGCACGGGCGACCGCGCGCAGTGCATCGTCACCGGCCTCATGGCCGTGGGTGTCGTTGATGTGCTTGAAATGATCGATGTCGATCATCGCCACCGCCACGCACTGGCCGTGCAGCTGCAGTTGCGGCAGCTGGCGCTGGCTCTGTTCCAGGAAGCAGCGGCGGTTGGGCAGGCCGGTGAGGAAATCGCGGGTGGCGAGGTCCTGCAGCGTGCCGATCAATTCCAGCTGGTCCACATTCTGCGAGACGCGGCAGAAGAACTCTTCGCGCGAGAAGGGTTTGCGCAGGAAGTCATTGGCGCCGTTCTTCAGGAAGCGCGGAATCAGCGACGCATCGGTATTGCCGGAAATGCCGATCACCGCCACCTTGTCGCGCGAGCGCAGGGTACGCAGGCGGCGGGTGAACTCCACGCCCTGCATGCCCGGCATCTCCTGGTCGACCACGGCCAGGCGGATCGCCGGGTGCGCCTCGATCGCCGCCAGGCCTTCATTGCCATCGGCCGCCTCGTACACCTCGTGACCGTACATGCGCAGCAGGGCGGCGGCATAGCCGCGTGCGGACGGCGAGTCGTCCACCACCAGCGCGGCGATGCGCCGGTTGCGTTCCAGACGCTGCACCAGCCAGACCAGATAGTCGATGCTGCCCGGAGTGTTCTTCAGCACGTAATCGATGATTTGCTGCTGCAGCACGCGCTTGCGCAGGTCCTCGTCGTACACGCCGCTGACCACCACGGTCGGCAGGTTGCGCTTGAGGAAGAACTCGACCACCGCGTCGCGGTCGCCATCAGCCAGCACCAGCCCGGTCAGGACCAGGAACCAGCCGTCCTCGGTGCTGAGCAGCCGGTCGGCCTCGGCCAGCGAGCTGGCCACCACCACCGGCAGCTCCAGGCGTTGTTCGATTGCCTCGCGCAGCATGCCGGTGAACGCGCGCGAGTTTTCCACCAGCAGGATCCGCTGAGGCAGGGGATCGGTCAGGTCGCCATCCAGAGCGGCCTGCGACAGGACGGGCATGATGCGGTGGCTCATGTGGGAAAGTCTTGGCACGGGTAGCGGCGGTTTCGGGTGTAACTTTAGCCGGACAGGGTGCTTGGCCCGACCGATATCGGCTCAGTCCGGCTGTATGATCGCCGATCGAAGCTGCGTGGACGGTTCGTGCAGCACCAGACGAAGCCGGTTGCTGCGGCAATGTACCGAGCCACCATAGGCCAGTATCCGACCGGCCAGACGTTCGACGGCCTGGTGGGTTGTCCGGGTCGACAGCACGCAGCGCCGGTCGAGCAGCGAGACCACTACCACGATGCCACGGCGACTGCCTGAGTTGCCGCACCGGGCCGCTACGCAGACCTGCCCGGATTCCAGTTCCAGCAGCAGTGAGACCGCCTCGATCAGGGTGCGGTAGATGGCCAACTGCAGATCCACGGTCAGCAGGCAAGGGTTGCCCGCCAGTCTGGGCGGAGTCACGCGGTGCGTGTTGCTCCAGTTTTTGCATGCACCGCCGGCCTGCAGCGCGACATACAGCCCGACCTGCTCCACCCCAGTGGGATAGACCAGGCTGGCCTGTTCACGGAACAGCCGTGAATGCACGGACGACGCATGTCGCAGGCTGTTTGCCACCGCATGGTGGCCTTGGGAGTTGAGCCAGTTGATCATCTCGTCGAGTGAACTGTCCATGCCCTCGCTCAGATGCTTGAGGTGGATGGCTCGTTCACGCAGCTCACGCTCGCTGGTCTGGTGGGAGCTGCGCGCCAAGCGCAACGTGGTTTCCTCTGCCAGACCGCGGGATCTTGCGCGCTGATGGTGATAGCTGATGCTCGATCCCAGTGCGAGCAGAGCGACGCTCATCACAGCCATGTTCTGTTGGGTAGCGAACGTGCCCAGGTCGAAGGAGGAGGGCAGGCCGGTGCTGGGCGTCGCGGCATGAAGCGGGAGGTTCAACAGCGGAATTGCGATGGCTGCACCGCGCCAGCCATGCATGAAGGTCAGGGCGATGGCGGGCAAGGCCGCTATCAGTACAAGGTGTGTGCGGGCGGTATGGGCGCTGCTGCCTGTCAGCTGCATACCCAGCCCCAGTATCAGCATCAACAGGATCGCTACAGCGGTAGGCGCGACAAAGCGGGGGCGCCAGCTGGGATCTGCGTGCCGCAGGGTCCACAGGAAGGCCAGCGGGACCAGGGTGATGATGGCTGCGAAGTGGCCGAAGATCGTTCGATCGACCGCGTCCAGCAGGTTGCTCGGCGGCGGATTGGACCAGAGGACATATGAAATGCTCAGATTGAGACCCGGGACCAACAGCGCTGTGCATAACGACAACGACAGCAGCCAGAGGCCGGTGGCTGCCTCGGATGGTGTTCTCATTCGATGCAGATAGATCACCAGCATCGCCATCGGCATCAGCAGCGTCGACGCCAGGATGACCCAGTCCAGGCCGTAGGTATCGATCATGGGAAGGCGCAGCTTGGCGAAGTAGATGTACTCGCCGAGCAGTAGATAGGGCCACAGGCGCGTCGGGACGATCAGCAGCGCAGCCGCCCGGATACCCGCTGGCAGGAAGAACTGGTCCAGCGAGAACTGGCGTGAGATGAGGCAGCTGGCAGCGTAGACGGCGGCCAGTGCAAGTCCGACCGGCCGGAGGCGGAAGCTCACCTCGAAGGCATTCTTCAATCGGTCCAAAAAACCTCCCTTACCATCGCTCAGCTACCGCTCGCCCAGGAATTGACACTATCCACGGATGAGTGCGGACGCAATCGGCACCCCATGTTCTTCTGCCAAGGACATGGCACGCGGACATAGGGTGCACATATGGGACTAAATCGTCCGGATTATCCCCCCATCACTGCGTTGCGGCGGGAAGACGTTACTATCGTTGCGACGTTGTTTGCTCTCACCCCGACCAGGAGGTCATTGTGCGATCCATGTTTTTTGGTGTTGTAACCACTGCAGCAGTGTTCGTCGCAGCTCCGGTATTCGCGAGTGATAGAGGAGGCGGTGACTACCACGGCAAGCCCTTGGCAAGCGCCGCAGTCTCGACCGCAGGGCTCGGCGAGACCGCTCCCGCCGCTGCAGACATCAGCGCCGATCCCGCTTGGCAGGTGTACGCTTTCCAGCGCGATGGCGTGGTCTATCTGCAGGTCAACGATCTGGCCGGGCAGGTAAAGGTGATCATCGGCAACGCCGGTGATGCCTACTTCGTATTGCCCGCAGGCAAGTCTGCGGCGCGTGTTTCGCTTCCCGGTCAGCGACTGACTGTTCCGGCTGCGGCACGGCGTTTCGAGGTATATCGTGCGCAGGACGTGGTAC
>NZ_JBFRFE010000406.1:0-3984 GCF_052114665.1 Stenotrophomonas sp. 2YAF22
CGTTGTAACCGGCCTCGAAGATGCCGCTGACGGTGAAGCGCTTCATCCGCGGCACCGCGCCGGYTGGCGTGCCCTGCACTTCCGCGAAGGTCACCAGCACCTGGTCACCGACGTCCACGCCCAGCCAGACGGCCAGTTCCTTGCCCAGCAACAGGTTGAAGCTGCCCGGGGTCAGGCTGCCGTAGCTGCCCTTGGTGACCTTCTTGTCGATCACCGACACCTTCGGTTCCAGCGCCGGATCGATGCCCTGGATGATCGCACCCTGCACGCGCGGGCCGCTGATCATCGACTGGATCTCGATATACGGCGCAGCACCGGCCACGCGCGGATCCTTGCTGGCCACATCGACCACGCGCATCCAGTCCGGCATCGGCTCGCCGTCCCGGCTGATGGTGGTGTGCGCAGTCATCTGCAGCAGGCGGCTGCGGATTTCCTTCTGGAAACCGCTCATGACCGCCAATGTGGTGATCAGCACCGTCACCCCGAGCGCGATGCCCAGGATCGATGCCATCGAAATGAAGGAGATGAAGCCGTTGCGGCGCTTGGCGCGCAGGTAGCGCAGGCCAATGGCCACGGGAATGGGTTTGAACATGCAGGCACGCCAGTCGATTCAGCCTATGGTGCCACCGACCGGGGCTGACGGGAAACGGCGCGTGCGGATACGGCCAGTCGCAGTTCACGTCGTTGCCCGCGATCCAGCACATCCGGCCAGAACAACAGGCGTCGCCGGCGCCAGCCTTCGCGCCACTGCAGCAGCAGCCAGGGCCCGCGCACCACCAGTCGCGGCTCGGGAATGTCGTGGCCGTCCACGCGCAGCGGCTCGGGCGCGGGCGGCAGCTGCAGCAGCACGCGGGGCCGCCGCAGGCGCCAGGCCAGTTCGGCCAGGCCAAGCACCCAGACCCCGATCAGCGCGGGAACCAGATGGGCAGGGGGCAGATCCGAAGCGCGCAGCAGCCACGGCGCGGCCAACAGTACCGCCAACTGAGCGCCGGCCTGCAGCCGCGACGGGCGCCACTCAAGGCTTGAGGGCGAGGATCTTGTGCATGAGGGGGACGGCGTGCGCATGTGGACAGGCCTCGTAGCCCATGAACCAACGCCACAACTTATCGTCCTCGCAATCGAGCAGGAACAGGAAAACCTCGCGCTCTTCGGTCGGTGCACTGCTCCATTCGCGGTCCAGGTAGCGACCGAACAACTGGTCCAGTTCGCGCATGCCGCGCCGGCAACGCCAGCGCAGCTTCTTCAGCAGAACATCTTCTTCCATCGTGTCTCTCCAGATACAGCAAAGCCACGCATGGCGTGGCTCTGCTGGGGTCATGCAACTACCCGGCACCGTATCAGGCGCGGCGTTCCATCATCAGCTTCTTGATCTCGGCGATCGCCAGCGCCGGGTTCAGTCCCTTCGGGCAGGTCCGGGCGCAGTTCATGATGGTGTGGCAGCGGTACAGCTTGAACGGATCTTCCAGATCGTCCAGGCGCGCACCGGTGTCCTCATCGCGCGAATCGATGATCCAGCGGTAGGCCTGCAGCAGGATCGCCGGGCCCAGGTAACGCTCGCCGTTCCACCAGTAGCTCGGGCAGCTGGTCGAGCAGCACGCGCACAGGATGCACTCGTACAGACCGTCCAGCTTCTTGCGGTCTTCCGGCGACTGCAGGCGCTCACGGTCCGGCGGTGCCGGGGTCTGGGTGCGGATCCACGGCTTGATCGAGGCGTACTGCGCATAGAAGTGGGTCAGGTCCGGAACCAGATCCTTGACCACGTTCATGTGCGGCAGCGGGTAGATCGGCACTTCCTTCTTGCCGCAGTCCGAGATGGCTCGGGTGCAGGCCAGGGTGTTGGTGCCGTCGATGTTCATCGCGCACGAACCGCAGATGCCTTCGCGGCACGAGCGGCGGAAGGTCAGGGTCGGGTCGATCTCGTTCTTGATCTTGATCAGCGCGTCCAGGACCATCGGGCCGCAGGCGTCCAGATCGACGTCATAGGTGTCGGTGCGCGGATTGCTGTCGTCGTCCGGACTCCAGCGGTAGATCTTGAAGGTGCGCACGTTCTTGCCGCCGGTCTTGGCGGGGAAGTGCTTGCCCTTCGTGATCTTGGAATTCTTGGGGAGTGAAAACTCGGCCATGGCTGCTCTCGTTGGCTCAGGCGGCCCGCGCCCGAGGGCGCGGATTGCATGTTAGGCGGGGTCGGATCAGTACACGCGCGGCTTCGGAGGCACCACGGACACGTCATCAGTCAACGTGTACATGTGCACCGGACGGTAGTCGAAGCTGCACTTGCCCTTCTCGTCCACGCTGACCAGGGTGTGCTTCTGCCAATTGACGTCGTCGCGGTCCGGGAAGTCCTCGTGCGCGTGTGCGCCGCGGCTTTCCTTGCGCTGCTCGGCCGAGTTGATCGTCGCCACCGCGTTCAGCAGCAGGTTGTTCAGCTCGTAGGTCTCGATCAGGTCCGAGTTCCACACCAGCGAACGGTCGGAGACCTTCACGTCCTGGAACGAGTCGAAGATCTTGTCCATCTTCTCGCAGCCTTCCTTCAGCGTCTGGCTGGTACGGAAGACCGCCGCGTCGGCCTGCATGGTGCGCTGCATGCGATCGCGGATGACCGAAGTCGGGGTATCGCCGTTGGCGTGACGCAGCTTGTCCAGCAGGCCCAGCGCCTTGTCGCAGGCGTCGGCCGGCAGGGTCTTGTGCGCCGCGCCCGGGGTGATCGTCGCCGCGCAACGATTGGCCACTGCACGCCCGAACACCACCAGGTCCAGCAGCGAGTTCGAACCCAGGCGGTTGGCACCGTGCACCGAAACGCAGGCCGCTTCGCCGATGGCGTACAGGCCCGGCACGACTGCATCGGGGTTCTCGCCGTCCTTGCGCACCACTTCACCGTGGTAGTTGGTCGGGATGCCGCCCATGTTGTAGTGCACGGTGGGAATCACCGGGATCGGCTGCTTGTGCACGTCGACGCCGGCGAAGATGCGCGCGCTCTCGGCGATGCCCGGCAGCTTGTCGTCGATCACGCCCGGGCCGAGGTGGGTCAGGTCGAGCAGGATGTGGTCCTTGTGCTCGCCCACGCCACGGCCTTCGCGGATCTCGATGGTCATCGAACGGCTGACAACGTCGCGCGAGGCCAGGTCCTTGTAGTGCGGTGCGTAACGCTCCATGAAGCGCTCGCCGCTGCTGTTGCGCAGGATGCCGCCTTCACCGCGGACACCCTCGGTGATCAGGCAGCCGGCGCCGTAGATGCCGGTCGGATGGAACTGCACGAACTCCATGTCCTGCATGGCGATGCCGGCGCGCATGGCCAGGCCGCCACCGTCGCCGGTGCAGGTGTGCGCCGAGGTGGCGCTGAAGTAGGCGCGGCCGTAGCCGCCGGTGGCCAGCACCACGCCCTGGGCGCGGAACAGGTGCAGCGTGCCGTCGGACATGTCCAACGCCAGCACACCACGGCAGGCACCTTCGTCATCGAAGATCAGGTCGAGCGCGAAGTACTCGATCATGAAGCGCGCGTCGTGCTTCAGCGACTGCTGGTACAGCGTGTGCAGCATCGCGTGGCCGGTACGGTCGGCCGCCGCGCAGGTACGCTGCGCCGCCGGGCCTTCGCCGTACTGGGTGGTCATGCCACCGAACGGACGCTGGTAGATCTTGCCTTCGGCGGTGCGGCTGAACGGCACGCCGTAGTGCTCGAGCTCGATGATCGCCGGAATCGCTTCACGGCACATGTACTCGATGGCGTCCTGGTCGCCCAGCCAGTCCGAACCCTTGATGGTGTCGAAGAAGTGGTAACGCCAGTCGTCCTCGCCCATGTTGCCGAGCGCGGCGGAGATACCACCCTGGGCGGCAACCGTGTGCGAACGGGTCGGGAAGACCTTGGTCAGGCACACGGTCTGCAGGCCCTTGGCGGCCAGGCCGAACGTGGCACGCAGGCCGGCGCCGCCGGCGCCCACCACGACCATGTCGTACTTGTGTTCGGTAATCTTGTAAGCGGACATCTAG
>NZ_JBFRFE010000407.1:0-3982 GCF_052114665.1 Stenotrophomonas sp. 2YAF22
ATGCCTGTGGCATGCAGGGGGGCTGGGACTGGCTGGTGCTGAGCTACTTCGTCTGCTGCGGCGTCAGCCGCCTGGCCCGTTACAACGTGACCGCCGAGGCAATGAGCGGTGACGAAGGCAAGGTGAAGTACTTCGAAGGAACGCCGATTCCCACCAGCCTGGCGCTGGTGATCGTGCTGGCGATCGCCGCCGGCACCGATGCCATCGGCCACGACCTGTGGCTGGGCCAGTGGCAGATCGGCCCCTGGCAGCTGCATCCGTTGGTGCTGCTGTTCGCGTTGTCCGGGTCGCTGATGATCAGCAAGACCCTGCGCATTCCCAAGCCATGACCCAGCCCTGCGGAGGAGCGCGATGACCAGCTCGGCCAATGACGCCGGCAGCAGCGATTTCGAGAACCTCGCCCGGCAGTACTTCGGCGCCTGGGGTGATGCCTTGCGCCATGCAGCCGTGCCGGGAACCCCGGCTGGCGACGACCCGGGCAGCTGGAAGCGCCTGTTCGACTGGTGGGGCCAACTGCTGCCCGGGACCGGTGCTGCCGCGCCCGAAGAGGCGGTGCGGCGGTTCCGCGAGCAGGCTGGCAGCTGGTACGGCACCATGCAGGAAGTCGCTGCACGCTTTGCCGGCCGCGATGCCAGCAGTGCCGAGGTCGCCCAGGCCTGGCGTGAAGCGGTGAAGGGGCAGGGCGACGGCATGCTGCAATGGATGCTGCAGGGGGCCCGCGGCAGCACCCATGTGGACGCTGCTCCGCCCGAGTTTACGGCGTGGTTCCAGCAGTTGCAGACGCTGGCTGGCCCTTGGCTGCAGAGCCCGGCGTTCGGGCCCGGCCGCGAGCACCAGGCACGGTGGCAGGCCCTGCTGCGCGCGCAGGAGGAGTACCAGCAGCATTCGCAGGCCTATGTCGAGCAGATCAAGCAGGCACTGGAAGAGGCGTTCGACCTGTTCGAGCAGCGCCTGGCCGAACACGAGCAGCCCGGCAGCCAGCTGACCAGCGCCCGGGCGATGTTCGATCTGTGGATTGAAGTGGCCGAGGAGGCCTACGCCAAGGTGGCCATGTCCGAGCCGTTCCAACAGGTGTATGCCTCGCTGGGCAACGCACAGATGCGCCTGCGCGCAGGCCTGCAGCGCGAGGTTGAACAGATGAGTGAACGCATCGGCCTGCCCACCCGCAGCGAGATGGATGCCGCCCACCGTCGCATCGCCGAGCTCGAGCGCAGCCTGCGCCGGGTGCAGGCACAGGTGGCGGTGCTTGTCGGTACCGATACGGTCGATCCGGTGGCCCAGCCGGCGCCTGCCAGGGTCAAGCCCGCCGCGCGCAAGCCTGCGGCGAAGAAGGCGGCGAGCAGGGCCGCGCCGGTGAAGAAGCCTGCAGCGAAGAAGGCTGCAGCGAAGAAAGCGTCAGCGAAGAAGTCCACCACCCGCGCGACCACGCGGAAGTCGTAAGCCATGAAAGGACCGCTGGGCTTCAATGCCGATGACCTGATGCAGGAGGCCCTGGCCATGCAGCGCAAGCTGATGGAAGGGTTGAAGCTGTTGCCGCAGGTGGAGGATGTCGACTATGGCGCCACCGCCCGCGAGGAAGTCTGGCGCGATGGCAAAGTTGTGCTGTATCGCTTCGTCGGCGAGAACGCGCCGGTGCGCCGCACACCGCTGCTGATCGTGTACGCACTGGTCAACCGCCCGTACATGGTGGACCTGCAGGCCGATCGGTCGCTGGTGCAGAAGCTGCTGGCCTTGGGCCAGGACGTATATGTGCTGGACTGGGGTTATCCGGACCGTTCCGAACGCTACCAGACGCTTGAGGACTATCTGCTGCGCTACATCGATGGCGCGGTGGATGCGCTGCGCGCGCGCAGTGGTGGAACGGTCGACATGCTCGGCATCTGCCAGGGCGGCGTGTTCGCCCTGTGCTACGCCGCACTGCGGCGGCAGAAGCTGGGCAACCTGATCACCATGGTCACCCCGGTCGACTTCCAGACCGCCGACAACATGTTGTCGCACTGGGCCCAGCAGGTGGATGTGGATCTGCTGGTGGATACGCTGGGCAACATCCCGGCCGATCTGATGAATGCCAGCTACCTGATGCTCAAGCCATTCCGCCTGAACGTGCAGAAGTACGTGGGCCTGCTCGACATCCTCGATGACAAGGCGGCGCTGGAGGATTTCCTGCGCATGGAAAAGTGGATCTTCGACTCGCCGGACCTCGCGGGTGAAGCCTTCCGCGAGTTCATCAAGCAGTTCTACCAGGGCAACGGCCTGGTCAATGGCACCGTGCGCATCGGCGAAGAGGCGGTGGATCTGTCGCAGGTGACCCTGCCGGTGCTGAACATCTACGCCGAACAGGATCACCTGGTGCCACCGGATGCATCGCGCGCGATGCGTGGCCGGCTGGGCACGCAGGACTACACCGAATCCAGTTTCCGCGGTGGGCATATCGGCATCTACGTCTCCGGCCGCGCACAGCGCGAAGTGCCGGCGACCATCGACAACTGGCTGAAGGAACGCACGCCATGAAGTATTCGCCTTTGGTCGCGCTTGCGCTGGCCCTTGCATCGGGCGTTGCCGGCGCAGCGCCGAGCGCCGATGCGCGCCGCGAGATCACGCAGCTGATTGGCAGCCTGGACGGCTCTCAGTGCCAGTTCCAGCGCAATGGCAGCTGGTACGGTCCCGCCGATGCGCGGGCTCACCTGCAGCGCAAGTACGACTACCTGCTGAAGAAGGACATGGTCGACACCGCCGAGCAGTTCATCGAGCGTGCGGCCAGCCAGAGCAGCATGAGTGGCAAGGCGTACCGGATCCGTTGCCCCGGCCAGCCCGAACAGACCTCCGCGGCGTGGTTCGGCGCGCGCCTGCAGGCGTTGCGCCAACGCACGCCGTAGACACGGCAGGCGCTACAGTGGCCGCAGCCAGTCAGCCGGGAGACCTCGCCATGAACGCTGTGCCGCGCACCCTGTCGCGCTCGCTGAACGACCGCATGATTGCCGGGGTGATGGGCGGCATCGCCCATCGTTTCGGCTGGAACCCGACCCTGGTACGGGTGCTGTATGTGGTGGTCTCGCTGGCGTCGGCCGCCTTCCCCGGCATCCTGGTCTACCTGCTGCTGTGGCTGCTGATCCCCAACGAGGCGGATTGAACACCGCGTCCCGTCCCTGGCCGATCTGGCTGCGCGCGCTGCAGCTGCTGGGCGCGCTGTGGACCGTGCCCAATACCCTGATCGGCCTGCTTGGCGGTCTGGCCGGGTTGCTGGGTGGTGCGAAGATGCGCTGGAGCGGTCGTGATTGCGCGGTGGTGTTCGACCATTGGCCGTGGGGACCGGGCGGAGCGATCACCCTGGGCAACGTGATCCTGCACACCGGCCACGACCTGGGCATGTGCTGCCGTACCTACGCGCATCAGGCGGGATGGGGCGTGGAGCCATTGATCCGGCTGGATGACCATGAGCGTGCGCACGTGTACCAGTATCTGGTGCTGGGGCCGCTGTACCTGCCGGTGTATCTGCTGTGTGGTGGTGTCAGCGCGCGTAATCCGTTCGAGCGTGCGGCCGATCATTACGCGCGGTTCGGGCATGGCTGGTGGCCGTAGATTCCGGCCAACGGCGCAGCCCCTCGTGGGTGGTCGCGAAATGCGATTCATGTGATTGGGCCGGGCGGGGTGGGTTCGCGGGACACGCCGTAAACCCGTCCCTGGGGGCTCGATGGCGCCATCCATGGCGCCAACGGTCCCGCGAACCCACCCCGCCCGACCCCTGACAGTTTCCGCGCGCATCCAGCCACGGAGAAGAAAAAGAACAGCAGAAGCGGGTCGCGCGCTGCGCTTGCTCGTGCAGAGCCCAGCCTGTGCTCGGCTCTACAAAAAAGCGGCCAGACAGGCCGCTTTTGCTTTTGATCTTCTTTTTCTTTTCCGTGGGTGGCGGCAGGCACCAGGAACTTGTCAGCGGCCGGGTGGGTAGGCATTGCGGGGTGTCCGCGGCATGGATGCCGCGGCC
>NZ_JBFRFE010000408.1:0-3966 GCF_052114665.1 Stenotrophomonas sp. 2YAF22
CATCGCGAAGCCACGCTGGTGCAGCGTGCGCTGGCCGCAGTCGGCATTCCCGCGGTGGCGGCCGGCAAGCAGAGCCTGTTTGCCACCAGCGAGGCCCGTGACCTGCGTGCGTTGCTGCTGGCGTTGCTGCAACCGGCCGACGAAGGGCGACTGCGTACTGCATTGGCAACGGTGCTGCTGGGGCAGCGCGCAAGTGCGATTGCCAGCATGGAGCGTGAGGGGGATCTGCAGCGCGGGTTCCAGGCACAGCTGCTGCACTGGCGCGAGCGCTGGCAGCGTGGCGGCCCGTTCGCGGTGGTGGCCGACGTCTGCGCCGCGCAGGGCGAACGCCTGCTGGCACTGATCGACGGCGAGCGGCGCCTGACCAACTACCTGCAGCTGGGCGAACTGCTGCAGGAAGCCTCCGCGCAGGCACTGGGCATGCACGGCCTGCTGGACTGGCTGCAGGGGCAGATGGCCAACGCCGACCAGGATGACGAGCAGCAGCTGCTGCGGCTGGAGTCGGACGCCCGACGGGTGCAGATCATCACCCTGCACAAGAGCAAAGGCTTGGAATACCCGCTGGTGTTCCTGCCGTTCGTGGGCATCGATGGCGGCGCGCCGAACACCGCCACCCACTGCACCGTGCATCTGCAGGGCGAGCGCCAGCTGCACTGGAAGCTGGACAGGGACGACGCCTGGGACGCGGCCAGCAGCCAGCGCGAGCGCGAACAGCGTGCAGAAGACGCGCGCCTGCTGTACGTGGGCCTGACCCGCGCCGAACATGCCTTGTGGATCGCCGCCGGCGATCTGGCAGGCCATGCGAAGACCCGCCTGGCGCCGTTGCTCGGCGACCTGCAGGCGCTGCGTACGCACGCGGACGTGGACCTGGATGACAGTGCGCCGCCGGGCCGCCTGCCGCAGCTGCTGGCCGAAACCGAAGGTGAGCTGCCTGCGGTGCGTGCCTTGACCCGCCGGGTGCCACATGACTGGTGGGTCTACAGCTTCACCCAGCTGGCGCATGCCGACGCTGGCAACGGCGACGATATCGAAGCGGCGGCCACCGAACTGCCGGCACCGGCTGCCGACGAACCTGCCGGGGCCGAGCTGCCGCTGGAACCGGCGTTGCCGGACGCTGCCGCAGAAGACACAGCGCCGCCGGATCCGCGCTTCATGGGCAGCCGCTTCGGCAATGTGCTGCACGATGCACTGGAGAACGTCGACTTCGCACTGTGGTCGCACTGGCAGCCGCAGCAACCGGCACCGGAGGGACAGGCCGACGTGCTGCGCCGCTCGCTGCACGACGAAGGCTATGCCGACGAGGATCTGGACGATGGCGTGGCGGTGCTGGTGCCGCTGGTCGGCCACACCCTCACCGTACCGCTGCCCGAAGGCGGTGCGCTGTGCAGCGTGCCCGAGCATGAGCGCCGGGCCGAAATCGAGTTCCACTTCGCCATCGAGCCGACCGCAGTACCGGTGCTGCTGCAGCTGCTGCACGAGCACGGCATCTCCAGCGCGCGGCGCGGTTTCGGCCTGCGCAGAAGGCTGGAAGGCCTGATGACCGGCAAGATCGATCTGACCTACGTGCGTGATGGCCGCTGGTATGTGCTGGACTACAAATCCAACCGGTTGCCGGGCTACAGCCCGGACCTGCTGGAGATCGCGATGCGCCACAGCGAGTACGACCTGCAGGCGCTGATCTATACCGTGGCCCTGCATCGCTGGCTGCGCTTCCGCCTGGGCGCGGCATACGACTACGCGCGCGACATGGGCGGTATCCGCTATCTGTTCTGCCGGGGCCTGGATATTGCCGGTAACGGCGTGCACGTGCAGCGCTTCGCGCCTGAGCTGGTGGATGCGCTGGATGCCTTGTTTGCGGGCGGCGAAGCAGCCCAGGCCGAGATGGCGGCGCGCGCGCGCGGAGAAACCGCATGAACCTGCTGCGCGATCTTCATCGCAGTGGCCAGCTGCGCACCCTGGACCACGCCCTGGCCATCAGCCTCAAGCGCCTGCGCGAAGACACACCGGACGACGTGGCACTGGCCGCCGCACTGGCCTCGCTGGCCGTGGCGCAGGGGCACGCTGGCTTCGATCCGCGCCAGCCCCAGCGCGTGATCGATGGCATTCCGGCATGGCCCGAACCTGCGCAGTGGCTGGCGCAGCTGCAGGCCTCGCCCTGGGTGGCGACCCCGCAGGATGCCAGCGCCGCCGCCGCGGAAGCGCCGCTGGTGCTGGAGAACGGTCTGCTGTACCTGCGCCGCTACCGCGAATACGAGCGGCAGTTGGCTGTCGGCCTGCAACGCATCGGCCGCCATCCGTTGCCTGCACCGGACATGGCCGCGGTGGCGCCCCTGTTCGCGCGTCTGTTCCCGCACGCCGCAACGGGTGAGGACCACCAGGCCCGTGCGGCTGGCGTAACCCTGCGCCACCCGCTGGCCCTGGTCACCGGTGGTCCCGGTACCGGCAAGACCACCACCATCGCCCGCCTGCTGCTGCTGTTGGCGGCACAGGCGCAGCACCAGGGCCTGCCCGTGCCAAAGGTAGCGTTGGCTGCACCCACCGGCCGCGCCGCCGAGCGCATGGCCGAAAGCCTGCGCCTGGCCGTCCAGCGGCTGCAGGAGCAGGGGCTGGACCCGGCGCTGTGCACCGCGCTGCCCAGCACAGGCACCACCCTGCATCGCCTGCTCGGGGTGATTCCCGATTCACCGCGCTTCCGCCATCACGCCGACAATCCGTTGCCGGTGGACGTGGTGGTGGTCGACGAAGCTTCGATGATCGACCTGCCGCTGATGGCAAAGCTGGTCGACGCGATCGCCAGCGGTACCCGCCTGATCCTGCTCGGCGATCCCGACCAGTTGCCGTCAGTGGAAGCCGGTGATGTGCTCAGCGCTATCCTGCGCGCCAGCGGCGATGGCATCGGCACCCGCGCCGACGATGCGCAGGCGCTGCATGGACTGCTGGCAGCGGCGACGCTGCAGCCGCAGGCACCGCCGCGCGCGTTCGCAGGCCGCCGCGTGCAGTTGCAGCGTGGCTACCGGCAGAGTGATGCGCTGGACCTGGCGCCGCTGGCGCAGGCCGTGCGTGGCGGTGACAGTGGTACCGCCCTGCGCCTGCTGCGCAGTGGCGGGCTGGCTGGTGTCCGTTTCCATGAAGGCGAGGCGGACCCGTTGCGTGGCCAGCGCGAGCATCTGCTCGACCACTGGCGCGCACTGGCCGACGCAGCGGACCCGGCGCAGGCACTGCAGCAGGCCGGCCGCCTGCGCGTGTTGACCGCACTGCGCGAAGGCCCGCAGGGCGCGCGTGGCCTCAACAGCCGTATTGAACAGCTGCTGGCTGGCAACACCCCGGGCTACTTCCAGGGCCGGCTGCTGCTGATCACCGAAAACAGCTACCGCCACCGCCTGTTCAACGGCGATATCGGCATCTGCCTGCGCGATGRCAGCGGTGCGATGGTGGCCTGGTTCCCCGGCGAGACCGCCGACCAGCCCCGCGCCTTCCACCCGGCAGCGTTGCCCGCACACGAGAGCGCGTTCGCGATGACCGTGCACAAGGCGCAGGGCTCGGAATTCGATGAAGTGTGGTTGCAGCTGCCAAGGCAGGACAGCCGCGTGCTGTCGCGCGAACTGGTCTACACCGGCCTGACCCGCGCCCGCCAGCGCCTGCAGGTGGCCGGCAGCGCCGAGGTGCTGGAGGCGGCATTGAAACGACATGCCAGCCGCCTTGGTGGCCTGGCCTGGCGGCTGGGTGCGGAAGAGGTGACCGAGGAACCGGTGCGCGGCGAAGAACCCACCGTGCAGGGCACGTTGTTCTAAACGCCAGCCTTACCATCACATCGGTCACCTTCATCCACGCACGGCGTGGATCTACCGTGTCGACGAAGATTGACACCCACCAACAGCAWCACAGARCGYCGTTCCGACAGATCGCRGAAATCTGTCGAAGGCGGGGTGGGTCCGGTTGCGGGGGCGTGAGCGCCATGGATGGCGC
>NZ_JBFRFE010000409.1:0-3959 GCF_052114665.1 Stenotrophomonas sp. 2YAF22
AGCCGCGTGATGTTCATGAGGTTGCCGGCCAGCGGCCGGCACTACCGCAAACGAGAAGGCGGCCCTGCGGCCGCCTTCTCGTGGATCACTTGCCCTTGACGTGCTTCATCAAGCGCCGCTTGGCCTTGACCTGCCGTTCGGTCAGCACGTTCTTCTTGCCTTCGTACGGGTTGGCACCCTCGCGGAAGATGAACTGCACCGGCGTACCGATCAGCTTGAAGCGCTTGCGGAAGAAGTTCTCCAGGTAGCGCTTGTACGACTCCTGCAGTTCCTTCAGGCGGGTGCCGTGCACGATGAAGGTCGGCGGGTTGGCGCCGGCCGGGTGCACGTAACGCAGCTTGGAGACGTGGCCGCGGATGGTCGGCGGCGGGTTGGTCTCGTAGGCCACTTCCAGCGCCTTGTTCACTTCGCTGGTGGTGAAGGTCTTGTTCGCCGATTCGTGCGCGCGGTGCACCGCACGGAACAGCTCACGCAGGCCCG
Organism: Stenotrophomonas sp. 2YAF22; assembly: GCF_052114665.1. NCBI lineage: Bacteria > Pseudomonadati > Pseudomonadota > Gammaproteobacteria > Lysobacterales > Lysobacteraceae > Stenotrophomonas > Stenotrophomonas sp. 2YAF22. Next base: position 481 of record NZ_JBFRFE010000409.1, read on the forward strand.
AGCCATGCTTGGCCGAGATGCGCACCGATTCGGCCCACGGCACGAAGCCCAAGCGCAGCGACAGCATCGTTTCGGCCTGCTCACGCTGGTAGTCGGTCAGGCCGTCCCACTTGTTGATCGCGATCACCAGCGCGCGGCCGGCATCCAGCACGGCGCCGAGCACGGTGGCGTCCTGGTCGGTCACGCCTTCGGTAGCATCGAGCATCAGCACGGCCACCTGGCACTGCTCGATCGACTGCATGGTCTTGACCACCGAGAACTTCTCGACGACCTCGTCCACGCGCGAACGGCGACGCAGGCCGGCGGTGTCGATCAGGCGGTACTCGCGGCCGTCACGCTCCAGGTCCACCGAGATCGAATCGCGGGTGGTGCCCGGCACGTCCGAGGCGATCATGCGCTCTTCGCCGAGGATGCGGTTGACTAGGGTCGACTTGCCCACGTTGGGGCGGCCGACGAAGGCGATGCGCACGCGATTCGGATCGTTGTCCAGCTCTTCGCCGCTGCCCTCTTCCGGCAGGCGCTGGATGACCTCGTCCAGCAGGTCGTCCAGGCCCTGGCGATGGGCAGCCGACACGGTCAGCATCTCGCTGAAGCCGTAGCGGGCGAACTCCGAACGCACGGTGTCCTCGTCGGTGCCGTCGATCTTGTTGATCAGCAGCAGCGTCGGGCGCGACAGCTTGCGCAACCAGGCCAGGATCTCATCGTCCATCGCCGAGGTGCCCTCGCGGGCATCGACGACGAACAGGATCAGGTCAGCTTCGCCAGCGGCAGCGCGGGCCTGGCGCGTGGTAGCACCAGCCAGGCCTTCTTCTTCCTCTGCGATGCCGCCGGTATCGACGACGAGGAAATGGTTGTCCTCGTCAAGCCGGCAGACGCCATAGTTGCGGTCCCGGGTGACGCCGGGCTGGTCATGGACCAGGGCGTCACGTGTTCGGGTCAGTGCATTGAATATGGTCGACTTGCCGACATTCGGCCGTCCAACCAGGGCGACCAAAGGCAGCATCGCGATTACTCCGTATTAATTTGCCAACCGGAATGCGGTCAGCTTGCCATCAACGTTCTGCACCAGCAGCACTCCATCGACGACGATTGGCTGGGCCAGAAGCGCATCACCGCCGCTTTTCGCCCGCGCCGCCATCGCGCCATCGGAGGCCTGCAGCCAATGCAGGTATCCCTTGTAGTCACCGACCACCACGTAGTCGCCGTGCAGCGCCGGACCGGTCAGCGAGCGCCGGGCCAGTGCGGTCTGCGACCACATCGCCGCGCCGCTGGCCTTGTCCAGGCCGAACACGCCGCCCTTGTTGTCGGTAACGAAAACATTGCCCGAAGACACCGCCACACCGCCGGCACCGCCGTGGTCACGCGCCCACATCGGGCGACCGGTCGGGCCTTCGATGGCCATGGTCTGGTTCTTGAAGCTGCTCACGAACAGCGTATTGCCGTCGAGCACCGGGGCGCCATCGACGTCGGCCATGCGGTCCAGCTCGGTACGGCCTTCGCCGGTACCCACGTTCTGGTCCCACAGCGTGCGGCCGTCCTGCATGGCCAGCGCAGCAACGCTGCCCTCGTCCTTGCCGATGAACAGCACGCCCGGACCGGCCACCACCGCCGCGTTGCCACGCACGGTCAGCGCCGGCAGCTCGCTCGGGTTGAACCACTTCTGGGTGCCGTTGCCGGCATCGAACGCGGTGACGCGACCATCATTGCTGCGCACGAAGACCATGCCCTGGGCAATGGCCGGTGCGGCGATGACTTCGTTCGGCACGCGTGCGCGCCACTTCTCGCTGCCATCGTTGATGTCCAGCGCGATCACCTGGCCATCGAGGGTACCGATAACCACCAGGTTCTCGCCGACGCCCGGACCACCGGACAGCCGCAGCTTGGCCTTCTTCTTTTCCTTCTTCGGCTCCCAGGTCCAGACCTTCTTGCCGGTCTGCAGGTCGATGGCGTGCACGCCACCGGTGATCGCCGCGGCGAACACGTGGCCATTGGCCACTGCCGGGCCCTGGCGTACGCCGATGCGGCGCTCGCCCTTGCCCAGGTTGACCGACCAGGCCTTGTTGACCTTCAGGGTCGGCTCGAACTTGACCAGTTCCGCCGGCTCCTGTGCCTTCTTCGCTGCTGCGTCTTTGCCCGCGAACCAGCCCTTCATGGTGCTGCAACCGGACAGCGCCATACCGAGCAGGAGTACGGTGGCGACGCGCGTGATCATGACCTTCTGACTCATCAAACCGACTCCGCAGGGGCGGCGACGGTGCCGCCGGCGTCCATAACCTTGGTTTCCAGCAGTCGCCGCTGCGGCGCTGCCACGTCCAGCGTCTTCAGCGCCTTCTCATACTGTTCGCGGGCCGCGTCACGCTTGCCCTGCGCCATCAGCGCATCGCCATGGATTTCCAGGCTGCTGCTGTCGGTGGCGCTGCCCAGCAGCTTGATCGCTTCATCGCCCTTGCCGGTAGCCACCAGCAGGCGTGCCACGCGCTGGTCGACCACGCGCTGCAGGTCGCCTTCGACCTTCACCGCGCGCAGGGTGGCCAGCGCCTCTTCATTCTTGCCGGCATCGACCTGGGCCTTGGCCAGCTGCAGCGCAGCCAAGTCGCCGTAGATGCTGGACGGGCCAGCCTCCAGCGCCTTGACCGCCTTGGCCGCGTCATCGAGCTTGTTCTGCTGCAGGCCCACCAGGGCCTTCTGGTACTCGACATTGGCCGAAGCCAGCTTGCCGCCCTGATCCTTCTGGTACCACTGCCAGCCGGCAATGGCACCGATGGCGATGACTACGCCACCGAGGATGCTGGCACCATTCTTCCGCAGCCAGCTGCGGACGCGTTCACTTTGTTCGTGCTCGTCGAGCAGGTCGTCGATCGCCATGCGTACTCTCGCCCCGCCCATCGGGAGGGACCATTGGGATTATCGAAGGTGGTGAAACCGCGCCTCAGTGTGAAACCGGGACAACGGAGCCTTCAGAGGATACCTGAAAGCGTGCCACGTTGGCTCGCTGATAGGGCGTCAGATCGACGATAGCGCCATTCTGCTGAACCTGGACCGCCGAGGCGTTGCCCAGGGTGACCCGGGCCACCTGGCCGGGGGTGAAGCTGCGGGTCTCGCCCGCCTTGATCAACGCCTTCTCGACGCTACCGCCATCCGGACCGGCGATATCGACCCAGCTGTCGCCGCTGAACTGCATGTCCAGGTTGGCGGCAGCGGCCGGCGCAGCGCGTGGCACCGGGGCCAGCGAGGCAACGTAGGGGGTAGCGGTCGGCTTGGTGACAGGCGCGGCCGCCACCTCGGCGGGTGCGGCAGCGGCGGACCCGGGACCGGCCGGGGTAACCGGTACGGCGGCCGGGATCACGTCCAGCGAGGCGGTGTTCGGCGAGGGCGCGACGCCATCGAAGTGGCCACGGGTGGCGAACCAGACCGGGACGGCCAGCACGGCGGTAATACCGACATACAGCGCACGGCGGCCGAGATTCTCGGCAATGCGG
>NZ_JBFRFE010000410.1:0-3953 GCF_052114665.1 Stenotrophomonas sp. 2YAF22
GCGGTGGCTTCTTCCACCAGCGCGGCGTTCTGCTGGGTGGTTTCGTCCATCTGCACCACGGTCTGGTTGACCTGCTCGATGCCGGCCGACTGTTCCTGCGAGGCGGCGGAGATCTCGGCCATGATGTCGGTCACRCGCTGCACCGACGCGACGATCTCGCCCATGGTGCTGCCGGCCTGGTGGACCAGGCTGGAACCCTCGGCGACCTTGCCGACCGAKTCGTCGATCAGCCCCTTGATCTCCTTGGCGGCGGCGGCCGAGCGCTGGGCGAGGGTRCGCACTTCGCTGGCGACCACGGCRAARCCACGGCCCTGTTCGCCGGCACGRGCCGCTTCCACYGCGGCRTTSAGCGCCAGGATGTTGGTCTGGAAGGCRATGCCRTCGATGACCGAGATGATCTCGGCGATCTTCTTCGAKGAGGCYTSGATGGCCGACATGGTGGTGACCACCTGGCCGACCACKYYRCCGCCCTGCGASGCCACRCYRTGCGCRCCGATGGCGAGCTGGTTGGCCTGGCGSGCRTGYTCGGCGTTCTGGCGCACGGTRGAGGTCAGTTCCTCCATCGAGGCGGCGGTTTCTTCCAGATTGGCGGCCTGCTGTTCGGTRCGGCGCGACAGGTCGCTGTTGCCYGASGCGATTTCGCCSGMSGMCAGGGTGATGCTSGAGGYRCTGGCCTGGATCTGGCYGACGATCTGGGTCARCTGGSYGACSGTGGYGTTKGCATCGTCRCGCATGCGGGCGAACACGCCGTGGAACTGGCCGTCCATGCGTGCGGTCAGGTCGCCCGCGGCGATGGACTGCAGCAGCTGCGACAGCTGGCCAAGATTGCCGTCGGCAACCTCCATCATGCTGTTGAGCTGCTCGATCATCACGCGGAAATCGTGATCGAAGCGCTGYGCATCGCCGCGCTGGCTGAAGTCGCCGGCGGCAGCGGACGATGCCAACTGCTGGATCTGCGTGTTGATGGCCAGCAGGCTGGCCTTGGCCRCATCCATCGATTCGTGCAGGATCGCGCGGCTGCCCGGCAACCGGCGCGCATCGGGGGCGAGGTTGCCGGTGGCGTACTGGTTGAGTACATCGATGGCATCACGGATCGCATCGAGGTGTTCGAAGATCACCGTGTTGATGCCGCCGGCGAGCTGGCCATAGACGCCCGGGAAGTCTTCCGGAATGCGGTGGCTGATATCGGGGCCGGCATGCATCTGTGCCATCAGTTGGGTCTGCTCGGAGAAGCGACGCAGCATCGCGGTCATCTCCGCGGTGGCCGCCAACATGCGACCCGCCTCATCCTTGCCGGTGGCCTGGGTAGTGACGCTGAGATCGCCGCGGGCGACGGCCTGGATGGCATGCACTGCCTTGCCCAGCGGGCCGACCACGGCGCGCGAGATGATCACGGCCAGGGTGGCGGCGACCACGACCAGCAGCACGATGGCGGCGATGATGGCCAGCATGCTGTTGCGGTGGGTCGCGTTGGCGTCGTCGATCTTGCCCTGCATCTGTGTTCCCAGCAGCGCACCCAGCGCCTTCAGGTCTTCGAAGGCTTTGCGGCGCAGGGGGCGCGACTGCTCATCGGAAATCTGCCGGGCCGCTTCGCCATCACCGGCGGTGGCCGCTTCGCGCAGCTTGGTATTGGCGGCGAAGTAGCCATCGACGTCGGCCTGCACGGCCTGGTACAGCGTGCGCTCCTTGTCGCCGGACGGCAGCTTGGCATAGGCCGCCAGCTGCTCGCGCACCACCGCAGCGGTGTCGTTCATGCGCTTGTTGTAGTCGGCGACCTTCTCCGGCTGGTCCAGCATGCTGATCTGGGCCAGTTCATAGGTGCGGAACTCACCCAGCTGCGAGCGCACTTCACCGAGGTACTGCACCGATGGAATGTCGTTGGTCGCCATCGAGGTCAGCTTGGCGTTGGCTTCGGACAGGCGGACCAGGGCGAACGCACCCAGCACGACGGTCATCAGGGTGGTCAGGGTGAATCCCACAGCCAGCTTGCGGGCGATGGGCAGATCGTGGAACCACTTCATGCAGGGTGCTCCAAGGTGGGCAGAATACCGGCGGCGGCGCCGCGGGCAAAAGGTCGTTGCAGGAGGGAACGGTGGTGCCGGGTGAAGGATCGGTGACTGCCGTCAACCCGAGATAGCGGCGCAGCTGCGCCGTACTTTATGGACCGATGTCACATTTGCTGGCGTAGGGGAAACCAACGGAAAGCAAGCAGTGGCGGGGCTTTCGCAGTGACGGCGTAGTTTCAGGCGAAACCATGCGCCCGATCGGGTTCACGACGCAGGACGACGGAGTTCACAGTTGTGGACGCCGCTGCGTTGCGCGTGGGTACGATTGCTGCCTGCGCCCGCGCGCAAACGAAAACCGCCGCCCCGGAGGGCGGCGGTCAGGTACAACGTGTAGAGCAGTTCAGGCGGCCTGCGGCACCCGCAGCGAACGCACCAGGCCGCCGATGTCGACGATCAGGGCGACGCGGCCATCGCCGAGGATGGTGGCACCGGAGACCCCGCCGATGCGGCGGTAGTTGTTCTCGATGTTCTTCACCACGACCTGCTGCTGGCCGACCAGTTCGTCCACTTCCAGCGCGATCTTCTGGCCATCGCCTTCAACCACCACCACCAGCGATTCACTGCCGGGTGCACGCTGGCCATAGCCGTAGTACTCGCTCAGCGACAGGATCGGCAGGTATTCACCACGCACGCGCAGCACACGGCCTTCGCCGGCCATGCTGCGGATGTCGTCCGGCTGCGGTTGCAGTGCTTCAAGCACGTAGGCCAGCGGCAGGATCAGAGTTTCGCCGGCCACCGCCACGGTCATGCCGTCGAGGATGGCCAGGGTCAACGGCAACCGGATCAGCGTACGGGTGCCGGTGCCGAGGCCGCTTTCAATCTGCACCTCGCCACCCAGCGCCTGTATGTTGCGGCGGACCACGTCCATGCCCACGCCGCGGCCGGACAGATCGGTGACCGCATCGGCGGTGGAGAAGCCGGGCTGGAAGATCAGGTCCCAGACCTGCGAGTCGGTGGGGTTGTCCGGTACGGCCAGGCCGCGTTCCTGCGCCTTGGCCAGGATCTTCTCGCGGTTCAGGCCRCGGCCGTCGTCGCTGACTTCGATGACGATGTGACCGCCCTGGTGCGATGCCGCCAGGGTGATCGTGCCGGTCTCGTCCTTGCCGGCATCGCGACGCACGTCCGGCATTTCCAGGCCGTGGTCGATGGAATTGCGGACCAGATGCACCAGCGGATCGGCGATCTTCTCGATCAGGCCCTTGTCCAGCTCGGTGCCTTCGCCGATGGTGCGCAGGCGCACGTGCTTGCCCAGGCGGCCGGACAGGTCGCGGACCAGGCGCGGGAAACGGCGGAACACTGCGTCGACCGGCAGCATGCGCACGCCGATCACAGCCTCCTGCAGGTCACGGGTATTGCGTTCAAGCAGGTCCAGGCCGGCGAACAGGCTCTCGGCATGGACCGGGTCCAGCGCGTGCGAGACCTGCTTGAGCATGGCCTGGGTGATGACCAGTTCGCCGACCAGGTTGATCAGTGCATCGACCTTGTCGACGCTGACACGGATGGAGGTTTCCGCTTCCTGGTTGCCGCCGGCATTTGCAGCCGGTGCGGCAGCGGCGGGCGCAGGAGCAGCGACCGGCGCGGTGGCCGGTGCTTGGGTGGCCAGGCTTGGCGGTGCGGCCGGACGGATGTCCAGTTCGCAGTCGTCCAGCACCCAGGCGAAGGTATCTTCGATCTTGCTGCGCGGCACCTTGCCGACCAGGCCCAGGTCCCACGCAAGGTGGGCTTCGAGCGGGTCGAGCTGGGCGAAGCCGGGCAGGCGATCCATGCGCGCGGCCACCTGCAGCRAACCCAGGTGTTCCAGTTCGCGGATGATGCGCAACGGGTCGTTGCCACTCATGAACAGTGACGGCGCCGGGGTGAAGCCGATCTGCCAGGCTTCCGGCGTGT
>NZ_JBFRFE010000411.1:0-3952 GCF_052114665.1 Stenotrophomonas sp. 2YAF22
GGAATGCTGGAACGATGTCCTGCACTGGGTGCGGTGTCTGCATTCGGCGGGGTCCCCTTGAAGCGTGGTTCGGTTCACAGCGGCCGGTTGCGGCCAACGTGCTGTGTGCTGCCCGCTGTTCGCGGGACATGCGGCGGCTGCCCGACGCAACGTGGTCAGTGGGTGATGGTAGGTGGTGACGTCATCATGGTGTCGGAGCGGGCTTGTTTTTGCAACACCTTTTGACACCTTGCATCCCCGGTCTCGCATGGCGTCCTTGTCAGCGAGGGATCTGCGATGACGGTCGCAGATTGTCCTCATCGCGACGATGCGTCGCAGCCGGCGAGAACGCATTTTCCGATGATGCCGGTGCCGTTCGATACGGCCCTTCGCCCTCTCTCAACGCCCGACCCGGGCGCCATGCACAAGGAGTCCGCATGTTTGAAAACGAACCCGATGAAGTACGCACGTCCGATGCCGTGCCGATACCGCGCACGACGGTCGCGACGTTCTCAATCGGTGCGACCACCCCCCGATAAAATACGACTGGCATGACGGACACCATCGACGAAGCGCAGGAACTGGAAGCGCGCCACCTGCAACGCGCCTTGGCCCAGCACGCAGTGCGGGCCGGCAACGTTGCCTCTCTCAAACCTACTGGGGAGTGCCAAAACCCGGACTGCAGCGAAGACTTCGAAAACGATCCGGCCAGACTGTTCTGTGGGCCTGCCTGCGCCGAGCGTTTCGAAGCCATCCATCAACACCGCAACGCATAGGAACAGGGGACATGTCTCTGAACAGCAACGACGCTGGCTTCACCGAACGCATCGCCGGGGTATCGGCCGAGCTCGCCGTATTGATGAGCCTGGTGGAGCACCACATCCATCTGCAGTTGGCCGACCTGGCTGACTCCGGGGATGTGGATGCACAGGAGCGATTCGCGGTAGCCGATCCGGAGCGCTGGTTGGAGAACGCCCGCAACAGCCTGCAGGCGGGCGTCATGTTCCTGGAACGCGCTGTGCAGCAACCGGCACGGTTCTAGCGTTTGCCGCCAGGGGACGGAAGGGGCCGGTCACACCAGGCGCCCTTCCGTCCCCCCGGCGGATATCGGCGTATGTCGTGGCTCACCACGGAGGCGCCCTGCGTCACGATGTCGCAGGGCCGCACCAGCAACCCTGGACGTGGTCCAAGGTTGGCCTCAGCCCCGTAGAATGGCCGCGTGCGCCGCTCTGCTCTCCACCGCCGGTTCCAGACCCTGGCATGGCTTGCCATGCTGCTGGTGCTGCTTGCCCCGCTGGTGAGCCGCTGGCTGGCGCATGCGCACGTTGCTGTTGCTGCAACGGTGGCGGTCATGGACCACGCCCTGCACGCACAGCACGCGAGGGAAGGGCACCACGACCACCACGCGATGGCAATGCAGCATGGCGAAGCGGCGCCGAAGCCGCCGGCCGATCCACATGCCGATCACGAGATGGGCGTGGACTGCGACTACTGTCTGATTGCCGCACGACTGATCACCCTGCTGGTGGCGGCGCTGCTGTTGATGATGCCGCTGGCACCGGTGTGCCGCGCGCTGCGCGGTGCGGTGCAGGCGTTGCCGCAGCGGATCTGCGGCACGTTGGGCGCGCGTGGACCACCGGTGCTGTTGGCCGTCTGAGCGCTTTGCGCACGCGCTGATTGATTTTCCCGGGTTGCCAGGCGTGGCCTGGCACTACCGCGTGCGCCATTCTTTCTGCTGCCTCGCAGTGCGGGGCGGCCTTGCATGCCGTGAATACATGAAAACCACCCCCAACTTCGCCCCGCTGCGCTGGGCGACGCTGCCTGCGTTGTGCGCGTCCTTCCTGCAGGCAACGCCTGCGCTTGCTGCAGATGCCGTGCCGCCGACCACTCTGGACACCGTCCACGTGGTGGATACCCGCAGCGGTGCGCTGTCCTCCACCGCCAGCACCGGCTCGGCCCTCGGCCTGAGCGTGCTGCAGACCCCGGCCAGCCTGACCGTGATTTCGCGCGCGCAACTGGAGCAGCGCGGTGATTCCAATCTCAACGACGCGATCACCCGCGCCGGTGCGATCAGTGCACTGCCCCATCCAGGCAACGGCCTGAGTGCGCTGTCCAGCCGTGGCTTCACCGATGGTGCCTCGGTGATGCGCCTGTACGACGGCCTGCGCCAGTATGGCGGTGTGGGTATCACCTTCCCGTTCGATACCTGGTCGATCGAACGCATCGAGGTGCTGCGCGGGCCGGCCTCGGTCATCCATGGTGATGGTGCCATCGGTGGTGTGGTCAACATCGTGCCGAAGAAGCCGTCGCGCGGTGCCATCGAGAACGAGATCAGTGTGACCGTCGGAAGCGAGGAAACCGCGCGACTCGGATTCGGCAGTGGCGGTGCGCTCATGCCTGCGCTGGCTTACCGCGTGGACGTCAGCGGCAACTACAGCAGGGGGTGGGTCGACCGCGGGCACAACGGCGATGCTACGTTTTCCGGTGCGCTGCTATGGCAGCCCCGCACCGATCTGCAGGTCACGCTGACCCATGCGCAGGGCTACCAGAAGCCGATGCGCTACTTCGGTACGCCGTTGATCGATGGAGAGCAGCTGGATGCGCTGCGCCACAAGAACTACAACGTGGCCGACAGCGTGATCCGCTTCCGCGACCGCTGGACCCAGCTCGATGCGGCGTGGACGCCGAACGACAACGTGGAATGGCGCACACGGGTCTACCAGATCGACAGCCAGCGCGACTGGCGCAACGCCGAGGCCTATGTCTACAACGATCGCACCGGCCTGATCGATCGTTCCGGCAACACCCAGATCACCCACAACCAGGACCAGACAGGGTTGACCTCCACGCTGCGCCTGCTGGGGAATGCGGGTGGTCTGCCCAACAGTTTCGCCGTTGGCTTCGATGCCAACCGTGCGCATTTCAAGCACACCAACAACACCTATGCGGGCAGCTCGGGGCCGGTGGATCCCTTCAATCCGGTGCCCGGCGGGTTCGTCAGCGATGCACCCAACCTGCCGCGCTACCGCAACAGCGCCGAGCAGGTCGCGTTGTTCGTGGAAGACCGGCTGGAACTGAGCGAGCGCTGGTCGGTGCTCGCTGGCTTGCGCCACGACCGTGCCACGATCGACCGCAACGACCTGATCAGTGGCGAGCGTGCGTTCTCCAGGACCTACAACAGCACCGGCTGGCGCGCGGGCACGGTCTTCGCGGTGCAGCCTTCGTTGACCCTCTACGCGCAGTACTCGCAGGCGGCCGACCCGGTCAGTGGTCTGCTGATGATCAGCCCGGCCAACGGCGAGTTCGATCTGGCCAAGGGCAAGCAGATCGAGATCGGCATGAAGCAGGCCTTCGACGGAGGCGAGTGGACGCTGGCGGCCTATCGCATCCGCAAGACTGGCCTGCTCAGCCGTGATCCGTTGCAGCCCGACCGTCGCGTGCAGGTGGGGGCACAGACCTCAAAGGGAATCGAAGCTTCGTTGAACTGGAGCTTCGCGCCGCAGTGGTCGCTGGATGCCAACGCGACCGTGCTCAAGGCCGGGTTCGAGGATTTCCTGGAAGCCACCGGCACGCCGGCGGTGATCGTGTCGCGTGATGGCAACGTGCCGCCGAACGTGGCCGAACGTTTGGCCAACGTCTGGTTGAGCTGGCAGTTCCTGCCTGATTGGAGCGTGGCCAGTGGCTTGCGCTACGTGGGCAAGCGCTATGCCGACAACGCCAACACGCTGCAGCTTCCGGGTTACGCCACCACCGATCTGGCCCTGACCTGGCAGGCCGCGCCGCGCACACGGCTGACCGCGCGCGTGTTCAACGTGTTCGACAAGGCGTACTACGGCACGGCGTACTACACCAGCACGCAGTGGCTGCTGGGCGCGGACCGGCGCGTCGAGTTCAGCCTCGACCATCGCTTCTGAGGACGCACGCCATGTCGTTGCGATCCACCGCCAGGCGCTGGACCTACCTGACGCATCGC